>DATEWS010000443.1:0-5721 GCA_035257785.1 Pyrinomonadaceae bacterium | reverse complement strand
TGCGGCGGGTGGCGAGGCGGTGCGCGTCACTTCCCTTTCGACCGGAGCGCGTGCGCCGCAGTGGAGTCCTGACGGCAAGACGCTGCTCTTCACGAGCACGGTTTATCCCGGCGCTGTTGATGATGATGCAAACAAGAAAATCGCTGCCGAGCGTAAGGCGCAAAAGTATCGCGCGCGGGTTTACGACAAGTTTCCGATTCGCAATTGGGACAAGTGGATTGATGACACGCAGTCGCATCTATTCGTTCAACCGGCACAACCCGCAGCGAAAGCAAAAGATCTGCTTGCGGGAACAAAGCTCGTCAGTGAACGCGGATTCGCCGGGCGCGTCAGTGATTCGGGGGACGAACTCGATGCCGTATGGACGCCTGAAGGCGACGCCATCGTCTTCGTCGCTTCAACGAACAGAGACGCTGCTGCTTACGCCGAAACAAACACGTCGCTCTTTAAGATCTCTGCGAACGGTGGCGAACCGATACGTCTGACAACCACGCCCGATGGCTTCACACGTCCGACATTTCGTCCGGACGGAAAAGCGTTGTACGCCGGGTATGAAGTCAAAACAGATAGCAAAACCTATCATCTCGATCGACTGGCGAAGTTCTCATGGCCCAACGTCGGTCAACCCGAAATACTCACAGCCAAATGGGATCGATCCGTCGGCAGCTTTGCGTTCACACCAAACAGCAAATCGATCTATCTGACTGCTGAAGAAGCGGGCAATGAAAAGCTTTTCACGATGCCCGCCAATGGCGGGGAAGTTAACCTCGCGATGGACATGACGCGCGGCGTTTACACGAATCTCCGCATCCCTGCCAAAGCGTCGTCAACGATACTCATCGCAAACTGGGAAAGCGCGATCAATCCACCCGAAGTCTTTCGACTCGATCTCGAAAGCAAAACTCAACAACCACTCACCACGTTCAATGTTGAGCAGGTCGCAAAGATCGACTGGCTGCCACTGCGTCATTTCTGGTTCACGAGTAAAGCAGGTAAACGCATTCACAACATGATCGCGTTGCCGCCAAACTTCGACGAGCGTAAGAAGTACCCGCTGTTTGTCGTGATTCATGGTGGACCACACAGCATGTGGCGCGACAACTGGGGGCTGCGCTGGAACTACTTCATGCTCTCGCGTCCCGGTTACGTGGTGTTATTGACAAACTACACCGGCTCGACTGGATTCGGTGAGGCGTTTTCGCAGAGCATTCAAGGCGATCCTTTCAAGGGACCGGGTAACGAGATCAACGAAGCTGCAGATGAAGCGATTCGACTTTATTCATTCGTCGACGGCTCGCGCCAGGCTGCGGCAGGCGCGAGTTATGGCGGCCATCTCGCAAACTGGCTGCAAGCAACGACGACACGTTACAAGGCGCTGATCAGTCACGCCGGGTTGATCAATCTCGAGTCGCAGTGGGGCACGAGCGACACGATCTATTCGCGTGAAGTTAATAACGGCGGGCCGGTGTGGGAACAAGGTCCAATCTGGCGCGAACAAAATCCGATTCGTTACGCAAAGAATTTCCGCACGCCGATTATGTTGTCAGTAGGCGAGAACGATTTTCGTGTGCCGCTAAATCAAACCCTGGAAAACTGGAGTGTGTTGCAACGCCTGCGCATTCCCAGCCGCCTGATCGTCTGGCCGGACGAGAACCATTGGATCCTCAAAGGTGAGAACAGTCGCTACTGGTATCAGGAAGTCTACGCGTGGCTGAAGAAATACCTGGACCAACCGGGCGGCCCAAGCTCTGACACAGCTCAGTAGCAGTCAGCAGGAGCAGTTGGCAGGAGCAGAATCTCTGCCCCTGCTATCTGCTCCTGCTCCTGCTCCTTTCTTATCTTCCGGTGAGCTTAGGGACCGAGAAGTTGCCACCTGACAACGTGATCGGATTGAACGTCAGATCCGCCACGATGCTGCCGCCCGAATCCGTGACGCGCAGTCCGAATTGATCGGTCAATCCTGGCTCGCCGTTATCCAGGATTCGCGCAATGAAGCCGTAATTACCGCCTCCATTAACCGTGGCCTTGCCGGTCACCACTGCTTCACCACCGATAATGGCCACCGTGCCGATCGAATTGCTCTTGACCTTCACGTCGCCGCCCGGTCTGTGTTCAATATAAAAGAGCGCGCCTTGAGCATTGCCGTTCTTCAGGTACTTGATATTGACACCAATCATCGCCCTTACGCCGTTATGAATCAGTTGACCTCCGCCGGCTACGAACCCGAGTGACGGATCGTAAACCGCAAGCACAGTGTCGCCTGTTCCCCCATAGAAGTTCCCGTTAATCGTCAGTGTCACGTCGTAGACGTTCACCGGAACATTATTCAGAGTCACGCACGCAGTACGCGTTGCTCCAACACCGCCGCCACTGAAAACCGCAGCGCCGGGAACAACAGCCGAGCCCGTTCCGATCGGTATAACACTCACCGTCACACTCGTGATGTTCGAGGTATTCCCCGGACTGCCATCACTGACTTCGTTCATATCGAAGCAGAGCATGATTGGACCACCCGTGCCTCCGGGCGAATTCACCTTCACCGCAAACGGATTCGTAACAGAAGCAGCGACATCTGCATCTTCTCTCGAAACTGTCAACGTGCCTGTGTTACTGCTGCTCAGGAATGCACTGTTGGTACTCGTGAACGCTGCCGTAATTGTGTGCGCACCCGCGCCAACTCCGACTGTGTAGCTTGTTGTCGCTACTCCACTCGAGTTGACTGCGACCGGCGAACCGACAGGACTACCATCAACCGAGAACTGCACGTTACCGGAGATCGTCTGATCTAAATAACTCGACGGGCTGACCGTCGCCTTCAACGTAGTCGGATCACTGTAAACACCTGAAGCAGCGTCAACCGTGACCGAGGTCGCCGTCGGATCCTGCGTTGACAGAATCTGATCGTGCGCGCCGAAAGCATTGTGATGATGCAACAGCAGAATTCCCTCTGAACCATTTGCCTGGTAATTCGCCTTGTTGTAGTTCACCGGAATGCCGGCGCCATTGAGATCGCTATAAAGCGTCAGCCCCGGAATCCCACCTGTTAAATCGAACCCGGGATTCTTCGCGTCGTAGGTGCGGGTCGTGATCGTATCAATTACCCCACCGAAGCCACGACTCTGCGTTAGGATGCGATAGTTGAACTTCGCATCCGCCGTCGTCAAACCGAGTTGCGAAGCATTGACCGGAATGATCATCATGTTCGTGTTGTAAGGTACGGTGTCGAGGTTCGCATTTACGTTGTTGACGAAACTGTCCACAGTGAATGCAGCGGTAAAAGGCGCTGGACGGCGTCCGGTGATAAAAACGTCGAACAGGTTGCCAGCAGTATCCGAAAATGCTGTATTGACCACTTGAAAATCGTCAGTGCCATTCCGGTCGCGATCGATGAAGATGTTGAACGTGACGTCAGTCGGCGTGGACCAGGCGCCGTGCGTCACGATGGCGAAATAGATCTTCGTAGTCGCCGTAACCGCATTTCCGGTGGCTTTGAAGTCACTGGTGACACCAACAGCCTTTACGTCGGCGTTACTTGCCGGACTCGTGGCTGGAATGATTGCAGGACTGGTGGCCTGCAATTCAAACGCGCTCACGAGTGAACGCTCATCGACCGGAAAGCCCAGGCCTGTGTTTACGTCCTGCCCGGTCAAACCGATGCTGGTCGAACCTGTCGGCGCAGTGAACAACACATAGTTATGAGCCGTTGCCATATTGGACGCGGGACGCGTTGTTGCAATGACAGGCAAACGCAGGCTCGTACCGCTCGCGGGCGTCAAGCTGATGTAGCCCGATTCCTCACTCAGGTAGTGACGAGGATTAGTTCCCGCCTGCGTAGCAGCCATGGTCGCATCACGCGGGTGCTTCATTGCGGCCGCGTTTGCGTTCAGTTGGATCCGGAAGGTAGTTGAACCGCCGGCCGGCACAGTTACAGTTGGACCATCGGGGAATGAATAGTCAACTCCGGGGACGTCGGTTGAACCTGCATACGCAACCGAGTAAGTCGCATCGACACCGCCTTTGTTTTCGACGCGAACGGTTCTGGTTTCGGTATCAGTGCCGACTACTTCCAGCGTGCCGAAGGAAACACCGACGCCACCCGTATCGTCATCCGCGAAAGCGATGACTTCAGTTTCACTTGCGTCTTTGAGATCTGCTCGACCCGCGCCAATGCGAGCCACACCGAACTTCGATCCGGTACCATCAACACCCGTAAACAGATCGTGATTGGCAGTGTTCATCACAAGTGCCTTCAACTCTGCCACGGACCAGTCCGGATGCAACTGGCGCAACAGCGCCATTGCACCGGAAATGTGCGGCGTGGCCATCGAAGTACCGCTGTTCGTTAGCGGCTGATTGCCCGTGCCAAAACCGGTGGAAATGATCGTGGTGCCGGGCGCGGAGATGTCAGGCTTGGCGCCCGAGTCCTGCCGGCGCGAGCCGCGTGACGTGCTGGCGCTGACCGTGTCCGCGAGAGTTGTAATCCTGAGCGTAGCGTTCACGCCGCCGGCGAGCTGCGACTTGATCGCGTTGCCGTCCGCTTGCGTGATCGACAGCGACAGAATCGTGATCGTTGGATCCTGGCCAGCCATCGAGACTGTGCCGGCGGCGTTATTAGCCACGATGACTCCAGTAGCTCCGGCATCCTGCGCGTTCTTCACCTTTACAGTGAAACCACAACCACCGCCGCGATCGACGAGCGCGAGTTGTCCGGTAAAGAAACCCGCGGGAAATGTCTGGCACGCGTCAGTAGTTGTGCCGACTGTACCCGCGGCTGAGCCTGGGAATGGATCTGTCGAACCATCATTTGCGAGCTTGATATTTCCCGTAACGGTCGTAGTACTTGCAACTACCGGATTGAACGCAGCAGGTAATGCAGCCTTGTTGCCTGCGATTGCTCCCGGCGAATTGATCTGCAAGGCGGCGTTTTGAAGGCCGAAGTCAACAATGTTGCCGACGGCGATCGTGCGCGTTGAACTTGCGGGACTGCTCACGATGTAGTGTGTGTCGCCTGCATTGCCCGCAGCAGCGACGACAATAACGCCGGCCAGCGCTGCGTTGCTGCTCGCGACCGCGCTTGAGTCCGTTGCGGTGCCGAAGTTGGAACCGAGTGACATGTTGATCACGTCGAGGTGATCTGAGGGATCGCCGTCAGCGTTTGGATCGACAGCGAAGTTGATCGCCTGGGTTGTCAGACCCGTGCTGCCGGAGCAACCGAATATTTTCAGAGCGTAGATATCGGCGCGCGGAGCGACACCTGGTCCAATCAGGAACGTCGAGAATGGCGTCGTGTTGTCGTATGGACCAAGAAAAGTTGTGCCGTCGAGGTTGACGCCGAGACCAGCGGCAGTGCCGGCGACGTGTGAACCATGACCATTACAGTCGAGTGGATCGGGATCCGGTATGGGCGTGTTGGATCCAGTGTAGGCATCGCCCGCGAAGTCTTTGCCGCCCACGACTTTCGCGGTTGGGAATGTGCCAGGCTCAATGATTGTGCGGTCGTTGCTCGTGAAAGCCGCAACTGTGCCTGGTCCACCGAAGTTCGCGTGCGTGTAGTCGACACCGGTGTCGATGATCGCGATCTTGATTCCCAGTCCTGAATTTCCGTTAGTGGCGGTCCATGCATTGACGGCTTTAATGAAAGGCACGCTCGTCGAGTTGTCGATGTAGTGAATTGGAAGCCGGTGCACGCCTTTGACGTCGGCGTTCCTTCTGAGTTGCGGC
>DATEWS010000442.1:0-2552 GCA_035257785.1 Pyrinomonadaceae bacterium | reverse complement strand
CCGTTCAGGCATTTCTGACGACGCCGCGTTTGGTATCGACATGGCCGTGCGCGAGGCCGTGACCAACGCAGTACTCCATGGCAATCGTCAGGATGAGGGCAAAACCGTAGATATCATTTTGAAGAGCTCACCTGACGCTGTTGAAATCAGCGTGCACGACCAGGGGCCAGGATTCAACCCGGAAGCAGTCCCAGATCCAACAGCACAAGAGAACATCTTAAAAGCCTCGGGCCGCGGCATTTTTTTCATGCGCAGTTTTATGGACGAAGTCGACTGGTCGATCAGACCCGGCGGTGGTACAACGGTGCGCATGCTCAAGCGACGTTAATCGCAATTGCATATAAGGAGATTTCTGAAATGGCTGAGTTGAATATCAACGAACGTCAAGCCGGAGATGTGACCGTGCTTGACATGAGCGGGAAGATAACCATCGGCGAAGGAAGTGTTGCGCTCCGCACCGCCATCCGGCGACTGCTTGAAGAAGGCAAGAAGCGCATTCTGCTCAACCTCGCCCAGGTTAGTTATATAGATTCGAGCGGTATCGGTGAGCTGGTTTCCAGTTACACCGCCATAAACAAGGAAGGCGGACAACTGAAACTGCTCAATCTCACACAAAAACTTCAGGATCTACTGACGATCACGAAACTCCTGACCGTATTTGACGTTTACGACAGCGAAGCCGAAGCCCTCAACAGCTTCAAATAAAGAACGGAGAAAACGATGGCCGAGCTCGATGTGAATGAACGACAAGCCGGAGACGTCACTATTCTTGACTTGACTGGTGAAGTCCGGCTCGGTGACAGCAGTGTTGCCTTGCGCGACTCCGTCAGGAAGTTGGCTGACGCAGGGAAGAAGAAAGTTCTGCTGAATCTCGCGGGCGTCAAATACATCGACTCGAGTGGGATCGGCGAGTTGATTGCCAACTACACGACTGTCAGTCGTCAGGGCGGCCAGCTTAAGTTGTTGAATCTAACGGATCGCATTCAAAACTTACTGGTGATTACAAAACTGCTTACCGTCTTCGACTCGTACGATGACGAGGCAGAAGCGTTGAAGAGTTTTCAGTAAAGTAGGATTACGGCCGCAGATTTTCACGGATTAACACGGATCTGATCCGTGCTAATCCGTGAAAATCTGCGGCCTTATAACTAATGTTTCGTGCTGCATTTCGTCGTCTGCTAGCGATCGATGATCCACCGGAGCGGACGGCGCTTGCTTTTTCAATCGGGATCTTCATCGCCTTTTCACCGTTCCTCGGCCTGCACACCATTCTCGCGACCGCGATCGCCTTTCTTTTTCGCTTCAACAAGATCGCGATCTACACTGGGACCTTCGTCAATAATCCGTTTTTGACCCTCGTGCCGATCATTATTGCCTCTTACGCCGTCGGCGCATTCATCCTTGGACGGCCTTTGCGCATCCCAGACGAAGGGCTTGAGCTGCTGAAGAATCCCCGGCTCTTTTCCGGCGACTACTACCGCCTCCTGTTTGTGCAAAGCTGGGGCATTGTCTGGACTTTTGCGGTCGGCGCCATGGTCCTCTCAGTGGTTTGTTCGCTGTTGGCTTATCCGCTAACATTACGGGCCCTGCGCATTTATCGACTTGCTCGGAGTGACAAGGATTGAAGCACTACTTACTCATATTACTTACAGCAATGCTCGCCGGCGGCGTTGTTTCAGCTCAACAGCCAGTGCAACAACGACCGGGAGCGACTTTTGAAGTTTCTGAATACGGTGTCGATTTCCAGGCGGACCCGCGCCTCATCACCGTGATGGCGGCACTCGAAGCGGCTGGATTTGATCCCGTTCCGCCGGGCAGAACGCCTTCCGTTTTCCGCGCGAAGCTGCGCAAGGATCTAGCGACTCTCGACCCCGATTTGCGTCTTCGTCTGAAGACTTTTTACGACCGCAACAAGCTGCCCGCGCCGGCGACTGCCGCCGATCAGGCGGCGCGTTACGTTTCACTCGCACTCGCGCTTGGCGCGGCTCCGAGTCTCGATGCGCCTGCGCGTTCCGAAGATCTGCCGGCGGGCCTGTTGGAAGTGCTGGATTTCGCGCCCCTCGTCCAGGAGTTTTACCGTCGCTCAGGCATCGACGAGCGAATGGTGGATTACGTTCGCGCGTACCAGGCTGAAGGTGATCGATTGCGTGGTCCAACAACCGAAATGGTCCGCTCGCTGCTGACTTATCTGCACACGCGGCCATTGACAACTTCGTCAGAGCGAGTGGAAGTAAAAAATCCATCGAATAAGAGCAAGCAAAAGACTTACACCTTCAAAGAAAAGGAACGCCGCTTCCTGATCCTTCCGGACCTGCTCGCGCCGCGAGGTGCAATCAACTTTCGCATCATCGGCGACGATTATTACGCGGTGGTGCCGGAAGGAACCGATCCGACTTCGTCCGAGCTGCGTCGTGCTTATCTCCAGTACGTGATCGATGCGCTGGTGCTGCGTTTCAACAAAGACATCGCGCTCAGACGTGAACAGGTCAAACAACTTCTGACCGAGCGGGAGAAAGCCGGTGCGCAGGTTAGTCCGGATGTGTTTCTGAGTG
>DATEWS010000441.1:0-3207 GCA_035257785.1 Pyrinomonadaceae bacterium | reverse complement strand
TCGGGCGATGCTTCAAAAGCATCGCCCGATTGCTTTTGTGCGGCAGTCGTCTCAGATAAACGCGGGCGAAATTATCGGCATCCTAACTTCGCCCCCGGAGCTTTTAGGATACAAAGTAGGGAAACTGTAATAAACTAGGGGTCACGGTGAGCTGATGTGCTCCTTATGGTCGAGACCCTGGACGAACTAACGATGAAAAGAATTGCTAAGCTGCTCCCCCTGGTAGTTGCTCTCTTTGCAGTCTTCTGTTTTGCGTTTTCCGCAAATATTCCCATCACACACGCGGATGGTGACGCTAACGATCCTGCACTGTATTCGAACGACTGGCGCACGACCGGACCTCCGGGAGGAGACGTTCGCGCGCTGGTAGTCGATCCGTCCAATCCGGATCGCTTCTATTTCGGAACACTCGACGGACAGATCTATACGTCCAGTGACGGCGGTAAGCACTGGCAGCTTCTCTATAACTTCGGAAAGCCGCGGCTCTTCGTTGATAACATCATTGTTGATGAGCGCAATCCCAAGGTGCTTTATGTGGGCGCGCACCGGCACAATCAGCCCGGCGGGTTTTTCAAATCCGTTGACGGCGGCGTAACCTGGCGCGAGAACGCGCAGTTGAAAAACGAAGCGCTACATTCGCTCGCACAGTCAGAGGCTGATCCGGACACACTTATCGCCGGAACTTTTACGGGCGTCTTTCGCTCTGATGATGCGGGCGAAACATGGAAACAGCTTCCGACTCAAAGCACTCCCGGATTAATTCACGTCGAATCGCTCGCGATCGATCCGCGCACCACCAACACGATTTACGCCGGCACATTCTATTTGCCTTATAAATCAGATGACGGTGGACAAACCTGGAGGTCCATTAAGAACGGAATCATTGACGACTCCGACATCTTTGCGATCGATATCGATCCGCGCGATCCCAATCACATTATTGCTTCAGCTTGTAGCGGCATCTACGAGAGTAAAACGGGCGGTGAGAGCTGGCGCAAGGTTCAGGGTATTCCGTCTCAATCGCGCCGCACTCGCGCCATCCTGCAACATCCATCCATGCCCGGAATAGTTTTCGCCGGCACTACTGAGGGTTTCTGGCGCTCCGACAAGGGCGGCGATCCCGACTCATGGATGGTAACCACTTCACGTCAACTCGAGATCAATTCGATCGCCGTTCATCCTTCGCGGCCCGATACGGTTTTCATCGGCACGAACAACTACGGCGTGATGGTTTCGAACGATGGCGGCAAGTCTTTCACTCCAACTAACGGTGGTTTCAGCGGCCGCTTCGCCAACGCGATTCTCGCCGATCGCGAAACGCCGGATCGCATCTATGCATCGACCATCAACACTGCTACGGGCGGCGGATTCCTTTTCGTCAGCAACGACAATGGCGAGAGTTGGAAACCGTCGATGCGCAGCATGCCGTCGCGTCTGATTACATACTCGATTCTTCAGGACGCGCGTGATGCCAACATTATTTATCTGGGTACGAACCTCGGCGTTTATCGCTCACTCGATCGCGGCACGTCATGGGCTCCCGTTTGGGCCGTTGACAACCCCACTCCGGTGAAGACAAAGAAAGGCGGCAAAGCCGCACTGGCAGCGACGCCGAAACGTCGCGCGAGTTCGCTGCCACAGGATTTAGTATTGCAAGCACAGCAGGCGCTCGCCGCCGCGGGTTATCACCTTGGCGAACCAGACGGCAAACCTGGACCAGCAACAACAACGGCACTGAAGAAATTCCAGACCGATCGGCATCTGCCTGTAACTGGTAAGCTCGATACGATTACTCTCGCGGCACTCGGTATCCGCAAATCCAGCGATCCCGAAGCCGCAGAAAAAGCGGACTTGATTCTGCCGGATGCGGTCTACGCGTTGGTCCATACCGTTGATCCGAACACTCAGGAATCAGCGATTCTCGCAGCCACTAACACTGGACTCTATCGTAGCGTGGATCCCTCGAAAGGATGGTTGAAACTTTCTTACGGAAGTTTTGATCCTCGAACCACGTGTGTTTCGACGGCTGCGAAAGCACCCGAAACGATCTGGGTTGGAACGCCGAGCGCCGGTGTTCTGGTGTCACGCGATAGCGGCAAGACGTGGCGTCAGGCCGATGTGCCGCGTGAAGTTCCGATCAACGTCATCGCTCAGGATCCAAACCGTCCTGACTACGTTTATGTCGGAACGAAACAGGCGCTCTTCATGTCGCATGACGGCGGTTCGACGTGGAAAATGCGCGGCGGAAATCTTCCCTTCGGCGATTTCACCAGCATCCTGATCAATCCTCGCAACGGAGACGAAATTTTTGCGGGCAATGCTTATCAGGTTAGCGAGAGTGGCGGCGGCGTTTATCGAACTACGAATGCAGGATTGTCCTGGGCACGAATCGATCCGAAAGGTGCACGTTTGCCCAGTCAGAGAATCTGGGCGTTAGCGTTTGATGCTCACGATCAGAATGTGCTCTTTGTCGGATCGCATTCTGCGGGCGTTTACGTTGTGCCGCGCACGACGGACACGATCTCTGCCGCACAACAATAGGGTATAGGTCCTATAGACATATAGGACCTATTTCTAACGAAGATCAAACTTCGCGCCGCTTTCCTTGACATGCACTGATTCAGACGTGTACATTGCCGCCCTACCCGGTAAAAAAGGCGGCGGGTGTTTGTCGGACCAAGCGGGGTAACTACGGCAGGGCGGTAATCGAAACAAATTAGCTCGACATTTCAAATCCAAACGGCTCGCTTCCTCGCCAGCCTTCAACTCCCGACAACGCCAAGGACAAACCAGCTACAGGCCGCTACACTGTCTGACAGTCAGCGAAGACCTGCGCTGATTGTTCCGGCTTAGTGAGGCGCGATAAGATCTGATACGCGCTGAAAGTCACCGGGCTTACAGGAGTATCAATGTCTAGTGAACAACCCAAGCTGAATAACAGCGAGGTCAACAACAACACATCCTCCGGCGAGTCAGAGACTGCGCCGCAGCAGCAGAACGTTATGGCTTCTCAATCCACACAGGCAGCAGCAACAGCAGCAACACCAACAACCCACATCACTGAACCCGATGAGTCGGACGAATCGCGCGCAGGCGGCGACGTCGACTTTGGACAACTACTCGATCAGTTCGAACAGGAACAGGCCACTCTCGAAGAAGGCGAAGTTGTGCGCGGCACCGTCGTAGGCTTAAGTGAACGCGGCGTCG
>DATEWS010000440.1:0-7263 GCA_035257785.1 Pyrinomonadaceae bacterium | reverse complement strand
GCCATAATTTTTGGCGCAGATTTACGCAGATAAACGCAAATCTGAAATCAAGATCAGATTTGCGTTTATCTGCGTAAATCTGCGGCAAAAAGGAATCTATTATGCGAATCAAATGGACCGATCGAAAATTCAGCTTTGAGTTTCCCGCCGGCATTTATCCGGAGATGATCGAGCGCGTGCGGGGAACACCGCCGCGTCTCGAGAGTCTCGTCAACGGTCTCGCACCTGAAATACTGACGTCACAAGTCGATGGACGTTGGTCCATGCAGGAGAACGCCGGCCACCTGCTCGATCTGGAGAGCCTCGTCTGGCAGCGAGTTGATGAATACGTCGCCGGCAGTGAGACGCTGCACGCGGCCGACATGTCGAACCGCAAGACTTATGAAGCCAGTCACAACGACGTTTCGGTGAACACAATTCTGAATTCGTTTCGCTCCGCGCGACACGAACTCGTCCATCGGCTCGAGAGTCTCGACGATGAAATTTTTGCGCGCAGCGCGCTGCACCCGCGTTTGAATGTACAAATGCGGCTCGTTGATATGTTATTTTTCCAGGCGGAACACGACGACTATCATCTCGCCAGAATCAGTGAGCTCAAAAAACTGCTGGCGAAAAAGTAATCCAACCTTCTGGAGTCATTCATGTGCAAACTATTGTTCGTGGGTGTGCTATTTTCTGCTCTCATGGTTAACGTCACCGCCCAACAGCTTTCACTCGACGCGATGATCGATCGCGACATCGCTTCGTGGTTAACAACCTATCGAAATCTTCACACAGCTCCCGAGCTGAGTCATCGCGAAGAAAAGACATCGGCCTTCGTTGCCGGTGAGTTGCGCAAGCTCGGTTTCACCGTCACCGAACACATCGGCAAGTACCAAAACGCGCAATGGAGTGGCTACGGGCTAGTAGCGGTGATGAAGAATGGACCAGGCCCGACTGTGCTCGTGCGAACCGAACTCGATGCGCTTCCGGTTGAAGAGAAGACCGGACTTGCCTATTCCAGCCAGGTGAAGACGAAGAACGATGCCGGTGTTGAAGTGAGTGTGATGCACGCGTGCGGTCACGACATGCACATGACGAGTTTTCTCGGCACGGCCAAGATGTTGAGTGAGTTGAAGAGTCGTTGGAGCGGCACGTTGATCATGTTGGGCCAACCGGCGGAGGAGACTGGCGACGGCGCGAACGCGATGTTGCGCGACAATCTTTACACAAACTTTCCCAAGCCTGACTTCGCGATCGCGCTGCACGACAAACCCGAACTCGAAACGGGCAAGGTTGGTTACACGCCCGGTTATGCGATGGCGAGTGCGACGTCGATCGACATCAAGATCAGAGGCGTTGGCGGTCACGGCTCCGCGCCTGAGACGACGAAGGATCCGATCGTTGTCGCGGCACAGGTAGTGATGGCGTTACAGACGATCGTTAGTCGCGAGAATTCGCCGCTCGATCCCGCGGTGGTCACAGTTGGATCGATTCACGGCGGCACACGTTACAACATCATTCCCGATGAAGTGAATCTTCAGTTGACTGTTCGCACTTACAAGGAAGAAGTGCGGAAACGGATACTGGCATCGATCGAGAGGATCGTTAAGGGTGTGACTACGACCGCCGGAATTCCTGACGATCGCGCGCCGGTCGTTAAAGTTGCGGAAGGCACCGGATCAACCTACAACGATCCGCAATTGATCGAGCGGCTCGTGGTTACGTTCAAGCAGGCGCTCGGTGAAGACAACGTGGTGCAGATGCCGCCGATGATGGCGAGCGAAGACTTTGGTTACTTCAGCATGGACCATGCGATTCCGACGACGATCTTCTGGCTCGGTGCCTCGGACCCGGCGAAGGTGAAGGCGAGCCGCGAAACGGGTGTCGCGTTGCCGGGACTGCACTCGGCGTTATTCGCGCCCGTTCCCGAGCCGACGTTGCGAACCGGAGTTAAGGCGATGACCTCCGCCGTCCTCGATCTAATGAAAAAATAGATTTTAGCCGCAGATTTTCACGGATTAACGCGAATCAAATTCGCGTTAATCCGTGAAAATCTGCGGCTAAAGACAACCCAACCCTTAGCACGAGCCTCAAACCTCCACCTTTCCTTCGGAGGTGCCCGATGATTCGCGTCCTTTCGTTGCTTCTGTTGGTCCTGGTTTTCGCACCAATCGCTTCCGCTAATGAGCTTGCGCGCAATGCCACGTCGGACAACACCGCGCTTTCCGCGCCCGCAATCGAGGAGCTACGCTCGCTTGGCCCGGCCGGGTTGCAAACGCTGATTAGCCAGTATTCGCGTGAGATCAATCACCACATCGCGAATCCCACCGCCGCATCGGATGCACAGTGGCAACGAATTTCCGCCGCCCTCGACGCCGTCGCGCAGCAGAAAAACAGTTATATCAGCGGGCTCTACTGGTACACGGATCTCGAAAGCGCAAAGAAAGCATCAGCCGCAAGCGGCAAACCGATTCTCTCGCTGCGTTTGCTCGGCAAACTGACAGACGAATTCAGTTGCGCTAACAGCCGTTTCTTCCGCACCGTCCTCTACCCGAACGCCGAAGTTAGCGCCGCGTTGCGCGATCGCTTTGTGCTGCACTGGCAATCAGTGCGACCCGTTCCGACGGTCACGATCGACTTCGGCGACGGCCGCAAACTCCGGCGCACGCTGACCGGCAACAGCATTCACTACATTCTCGATTCGCAGGCACGCACGATCGATGCGCTGCCGGGCCTGTATGGACCAAAAGCATTTCTCCGCGGGCTCGCAAGCGCCGAAACAGTTTTCAAGTCGCTGGCGCCCAGGAACGTTGAGGAACGAAACATCTTGTTGTCACGCTATTACAGCCAGCAACATAACAAGATCTCGGCGGCATGGACCATCGACACTCAAAAGATCGGCGGCAAAGCGCCCGAAGGTTTCCGCGTAGTTGAAGGAAATAACGGAGAAGCATTGTTGATTTCACCACTGGCAGTTACCAAAGCTCTCAGCGAGGCAAACGTGCTGCGCGCAATGATCATGGCCGGCGAAGAGCTGGGAAAGATCACGGACGAGGCCGCCTGGAAAAAGATCGCGCAGCTTCACTCGTCAGACGCGGTGCTCGACGAACGTAGCATCTCCCTGATCAAACATCAGAACCCGAACCTCACCCAACGCGAGCTCGCGCAGTTGCTGCAAAAGTTTCAGGACTCAATCGCACTCGATACAGTTCGCAATGAATACCTGATGCACACGAAACTCTACACGTGGATCGTCAAAGATCCGGTTCGCGATGACGTTGAAAAACTGAACGAGCAGGTCTATGCGAGACTTTTCCTGACGCCGAATTCCGATCCGTGGCTCGGCCTCTTCTCCACAGACGTTTACACTGCTCTCGACAACGGCGGCGTAACAAAGCAATAATCCCGCGCATGCTGCGCCCCCTGCTGCTCCTGCTTCTCCTGCCGCTCTCGCTGTCTGCGCAAACGACACAGCAAAAGGTGCGTGATTATCGCCGCGCCAATGAGCACCCGATTCTCGAAGAGTTCACCACGCTGCTCGCGATTCCAAACGTTGCTTCCGATGTGGTCAACATCAGGAAGAACGCCGCCCACATCTTTCAACAGATGAAAGAGCGTGGTCTGAATCCTCAACTTCTCGAAACTGCGAGTGCAGACTCGCCGCCCGCTGTCTATGGTGAGTGGAAAACTCCCGGCGTCACGCGCACCATCCTTGTTTACGCGCATTATGATGGACAGCCGACGGATCCTTTGAAGTGGACTTCAGGCTTGCTGCCATGGAAGCCTGTGTTTTATACGGCGGCGTTGGAGAAGGGCGGACAAGAATATCCTTTATTAAGTACTGGTCCCGTCAACGCAGAGTGGCGCATCTACGCGCGTTCGGCGTCCGACGACAAAGCCGGCGTGATGGCGATTCTCACTGCGTTCAGCGCGCTGAAATCGAAAGGCGTTCCACTGACTTCAAACATTAAGTTCTTCTTTGAAGGCGAAGAAGAGGCGGGCTCACCACATCTCGGCGAGATCATCGAACGCAACAAGCAGTTGCTTGAAGCCGACGCTTGGATCATCTGCGATGGACCAGTGCACCAGTCGGGTCGCAAGCAAGTCGTCTTCGGAGCGCGCGGCGATATCAACGTCGATGTCACGGTCTACGCGGCGAAACGTCCGTTGCACAGTGGTCATTACGGAAACTGGTCGCCCAATCCCGCGAACCTGCTGGCACACTTGCTCGCTTCGATGAAAGACGACGAGGGTCGCGTCACGATTGACGGTTGGTATTCGGATGTCGAACCGCTCGGCGCCGCTGAGCTCCGCGCGATTGCGGAGGCGCCGCAGTACGACGAAGAGCTTAAGAAACAGTTGGGAATTAAACGCACGGAGAACGACGGCAAGACGCTGATGGAGTTAATCAATCAGCCCTCACTGAATATCAACGGTTTTGCGAGCGGCGACGTCGGCGCCCTCGCGCGCAACGTGATTCCCACGACAGCAACAGCAGTGCTCGACCTGCGTCTCGTTAAAGGAAACGATCACAAGCGTCAGGTGCAACGACTGATCGAACACATTCGCAAGCACGGTTATTTCATCACCGAACGCGACCCGACGGATGCTGAGCGTGCGCAGTATCCATTGCTCGCGCGCGTCAATGTTCGACCCGGTGGCTACAACGCTGACCGCACGCGCATGGACCTGGCCGTGTCGCAATCAGTCATTGCTGCCGTGCAATCGACATCGTTGGACAAAGTTGTGTTGTTACCGACTTCGGGCGGGAGTTTGCCGCTCTCGATCATCACGGAACGACTCAAGACGGTCGCGATTTCAGTGCCGATCGCGAACTATGACAACAACCAGCACGCCGAGAACGAAAACATTCGCATACAGAATCTTTGGGACGGCATCGAGACGTGGGCCGCGATAATGACGATGAAGAGATAGGTCCAATTAGTCTTATAGGACCGATATTGAGGTGGAGATGGATCAACTAAATATTCCCCTTTTACTCGGAACAAATCGCAAGCAGAGAAATAGCATTTTCCCGGCGAAGTGGTTAATCGGTGAAATGGAGAAGCGGCCGGAGATTAAGACGCGTTTGTTCGACGTCGCAGACTTTCATCTTCCTCACGACGATTACGGTCAGGGTTTGAAAGATAACTTTCCCGAGTGGAGAGACGCGATCATAAGCGCCGATGGTCTCGTGATCGTTTCACCTGAGTACAACCACGGTTATCCCGGCTCATTGAAAGCGGTACTCGATCTGTTGTTACGCGAATACATACACAAGGCAGTCGCCTTCGTGGGTGTTTCGGCTGGTCCATGGGGTGGCACACGCGTGATCGAGGCGATGGTGCCGATGTGTCGCGAGCTGGGGCTGGCAGTGTGTTTTACGGATCTGAATTTCCCGTTTGTGCAAAGGTCGTTTGACACTGAGGGAAAGATTCTGGACCAGGCATTCGAACAGCGCGCGAAGGATTTTCTGGACGAGCTTGTTTGGATGAGTAGCGTGTTGAAGTGGGGACGCGCGAACGTGCCTTCGAAGTTTCACAGCAAATAGGTCCTATAAGTTTATAGGACCTATTTGCGGGCCTCAGGATTAGAACGTGCAGTTATAAGCTTTAAACTGCGTGCGCGCGGTGTTGAGTTGAGTCTTGCAAATACCGGTGAGCGTTCCTCGTGTTTGTGGATTATCAGCAAGTTTCTTCCACTCGGTACGCCAGGTCGTCAGCGCTTGCCTGTACTGCGCCCGAGCAGCTTCGGGAACTTTCGTTGACACGCAATTGTCGTAAGAGGTCAGGAAGGCGTCGCATTCCTCGATGCCGATCTTTTCGGGGGCAACGCTGGAGTTAGTGTTTCTGTTCGTTACTACCGAGGCTGCCGGAGCGGGCGTTGATGAATTCGCCGCAGTCGCGTTCGCATTCCTGTTCGTTTCCGCCGATTTGCCGCAGGCAAGCACTAAGAGACCAGTCAGGAGACATATCATTAAGAGGAGAGATTTGGACATTTGGTACTCCCGGAATTAAAGGATGTCAAAGCGCGCAGATAATATCACCCTTTGTGCTTTGCACGTCGCAGATTGTGTTTTACACTGGTGGGCCAGCCCTCTTAACTCTCCCTAGACGGCGTGAACGTTAAAGGAGACTATTCCCGCGATGAGTATCAAAGCATTTCTCGCGTTGCTGTTGGTGTTCTGTATTCTCTCTCCCGCGTTGGCCCAGAATAAGCCGGCGGCCCAGAATCCACAGCAACCACAAACTCAACCCAGCGACGACAAGGACGACATCGTCAAGATCACTACGAACCTCGTGCAAGTGGATGCAGTCGTCACTAAAGACGGAAAACCAGTGACGAATCTTACGGCCGAAGACTTTGAAATCTACGAGGACGGGAAACGCCAGAACATCACTAGCTTCGCGTACATCTCCAACGTTCCCGACTCCGCTCCGCAACCCGTCGCGAACGACACGAAGAAGCCTGCGACCGTCGTTCCATTTGGTCAGGTGAAACCGAATGAAACGAGGCGAACGGTTGCGTTTGTTGTAGACGATCTGGGTCTCTCGGCGGAAAGCATGTACCAGGTCAAGAAGCAGTTGCGAAAGTTTGTGACGGAGCAGTTGCAGCCAAACGATCTGATAGCAATCATTCGTACCAGCGGCGAGATGGGCGCGCTGCAACAGTTCACCAACGACAAACGCATTTTGACTCGAGCAGTGGACCAGTTACGTTGGAATTTCTGTAGTCGCGTTGGTGTCCACGTCTTGCCACCGTCCCAGGATTTCGACAACGGCGCGAATCTGTGCGGGATGAGGTCGTACACAGTGAGCTTAAAATCCCTGCGTTTCATTATCGACGCGATGGGTTATTTGCCCGGTCGCAAATCGTTGGTGCTCTTGTCAGACGATCAACCCACAGAATCGCAGGATCAATTCCTGATGCGGCCAGGCGCAGCGAACGCCTCGGGTATCAAGCGCGAGGACGACACAAGCATGCCCGGCGACGACACGATAAACTTTTCCGCCTCGCTACGAAAAATAGCCGAGAAAGCGATTCGCTCTTCGGTAGTGATCTATTCAGTGGACACGCAGGGACTGCAATACACCGGGCCGACGGCTGCGGACACTTTCGGTAGCAGCATCAGTCGCAATCCTCAGCAGATCGGTAATCTGATGTCTACACGTTCGCGAACACTTTTGCAGCGGCGTCAAGGCGGTGAGCTGATCGCGAAACAAACCGGTGGATTCCAGATACACAATTCAAATAACTACGAGTTCAATCGGATCATGGAAG
>DATEWS010000439.1:0-2227 GCA_035257785.1 Pyrinomonadaceae bacterium | reverse complement strand
AGCCTACCGGACCAGCAACTGATCGATATAGTGCTCAAGGGTAAGAAGCCTGAGAAACCGCCAAACATGCCGGCCTACGGTGAGAAAGGTGTTACCACGGAACAAGCAGCGGCGCTGGTTGAACACATGAAGCAGTTAAAGAGCGCTCCGTAGGAAACCGGGTGGATCGTTGTTTCTGTTAAAACTTTGCTGCGACGGTCAAGCCAAATGCGAAACCTGTCACAAGGCGAACTAACCGTTCAAACACCCGGTTAACCTGGGTGACATCTCGATGTTCCAGTGTGTCGAGTGTCATCCGCGAACGAAATAGCACGAGCGTTTCCTGAAATCCAATGGGCGAACACGACGCTGATCAGCAGTTTGACGAGAAAACATCTCAGGCCTTTATGAAGGCGCTGCTTGAGGATCTGCGTGCGCTCGAATACATGATCGCAACCGGTGGCTTCGAAACTGGGGTGGCGCGAATCGGCGCCGAACAGGAAATGTTCCTCATTGATCGGAACATGCGGCCTGCACCGATTTCTTTGGAAGTTTTGGATCACGCTAAGGACTCGCGCCTGACAACTGAGATTGCCAGGTTCAATCTCGAAGCGAATTTGACTCCACTGTCATTAACCGGGAGATGTTTTCAGCAGATGGAGAAGGAGTTGAACGAACTCTTGTCTTTGGTGCGTAAGAGTGCCGAGACCTTCGGCGCCGACGTGCTCCTTTCCGGCATCTTGCCGACGCTGCAAAAATCAGATCTAACGCTGGAAAACCTTGCCCCTATTCCACGCTACTCTCAGTTGAACGACGGCGTAATGCGCCTTCGGGGCGGACCTTTCTCAATTCACATTAAAGGCCTGGACGAACTCCAGATCTCGCACGACAACGTCATGATGGAATCGTGCAACACAAGTTTTCAAGTCCATTTTCAGACGAGTCCAGCCGAGTTTGTATCGCATTACAACATGGCCCAGGCGATCACGGCTCCGGTGCTCGCAGCAGCAGTTAACTCACCTCTCTTGTTTGGTCATCGTTTATGGCAGGAAACGCGTGTGGCGTTGTTCCAACACTCGATCGACTCTCGTTCGCGTACACAATTGGCCCGTGGTCAGCCAACACGAGTGAGTTTTGGCGACCGTTGGCTTAAGAATTCCGTTGTAGAACTCTTCCATGATCAGATTTCTCGCTTTCGCCCGATCATGATCACGCAACCTGATGAAGATCCATTTCAATTATTGGCGCGAGGTGAGACTCCGCTTCTCTCAGCTCTGCGAATGCACAATGGCACGGTGTGGCGCTGGAACCGCGCCTGCTATGGAGTTGCCGATGGAATTGCCCACTTGCGGATTGAGAATCGCACGCTGCCATCCGGACCGACCGTGCAGGATGAGATGGCAAATGCCGCTTTCTTTGTTGGGCTAATGATCGCATTGCCGCCCGAGTACGGCGAGATCGCGAAGCGCCTGAGTTTCGACGACGCCAAGGAAAACTTCTTCGCTGCTGCACGCAATGGGTTAAATGCGCAGTTGAAATGGCTTGACGGCAAAAGCATCAGCGCGACTTCGCTGATTCTTAATGAACTTTTGCCATTGGCGCGCGCGGGCCTTAAAGATGCTCGGGTCGACTCAAGCGATATCGATAAATACCTTGGGGTGCTGGAGGCACGTGTTCGCAGCGGCCAAACAGGGGCGCAATGGATGTTGGACTCTTTGGTGTCAGTCAAGCGTCACATGGGGCACGAGCCAAATGACATGCGCACCCGGATATTAACGTCGGCTATTCTCGCGCGGCAGAAGGAGAACAAACCAGTGCACGAATGGAAGTTAGCCGAAGCGGCGGAATTGGCGGACTGGGGTCAAAGCTATCAAACGGTGGGACAATTCATGTCAACCGATCTATTCACCCTGCGACCTACTGATCTAGTCGATCTCGCCGCCAGCTTGATGGATTGGCGGCACATCAGGCACGTTCCCGTTGAAGATGAAAAGGGCCATCTGGTTGGACTGGTAACTCACCGCGGTCTTTTGCGTCTATTGAGCCGCGGCTCAATAGCACCCGATGGGACTTCGATGACCGTGCGCGAGATCATGAAGCCGAATCCGACCACCGTGACTTCGAGCACACCCACGCTGGAAGCCATCGAGATCATGCGACGCTCTGGTATTGGTTGCCTTCCTGTAGTCGATGACAACCGGCTTGTGGGCATATTGACCTCCTATGATTTTCTGACTGCGACCGCGAG
>DATEWS010000438.1:0-4254 GCA_035257785.1 Pyrinomonadaceae bacterium | reverse complement strand
CGTCATCGGCCTTGGCAGTGACACCGGAAACTCCATTCGCGGTCCGTCGTCTCATCAGGCGCTGGTGGGGATTCGATCGACGATGGGATTGACCAGTCGATCCGGCGTTGCGCCACTCAACCTGCTCGCGGACATTGCTGGACCAATCACGCGCACTGTCGAAGACGCGGTCGCAGTCTTTCAAGTGATCGTCGGCGAAGACCCGAATGATCCTGTCACTGCGGCGAGTCGCGCTCACGCGATCCCGAACTATGCAACATCACTCAAGCGCGACGGCTTGAAGGGGGCACGCATCGGAGTTCTACGCCAGGCCTATGAGCGCAGCACGACAGATCCTGAAGTCGTAAAAGTCTTTATGAAGGCACTCGATGATATGAAGAAAGCGGGCGCCGAGATCATCGATCCGGCACCCGTAGATCTCAGCCAGGTTCGCCGCGATCAGAACGCCGGCGTCTGCATGGGATTCAAGTACGACATCAACGCATATCTGTCCGCGTTGGGTGATCGCGTACCTGTGCACAATCTCGACGAGATCATCAAATCACAACGGTTCCATCCATCACTACAAGCGCGGCTTGAACGGGCACAGCAGTCGACACCACAAGGTCCGGATAGCGACGCGTGTAAGTCTGAGATGGCGTATCGCAACGCATTCGGTGCAGCCGTTATTAAAACGATGGACCAGCTCAAGCTTGATGCATTCGTCTATCCGACGTGGAGCAATCCGCCGCGACTGATAGGTGATCTCAACACTCCGCACGGCGACAACAGCCAGGTTTTTTCACCGACCTCGGGCTTCCCCGCTATCCAAGTGCCGATGGGCTACACGCGCAACGGCGTGTTACCTGCTGGCCTAACGTTTTTCGGCCGCGCATGGGATGAGTCGACGCTGATAAGGCTCGTATATGGCTACGAGCAAGTAACACATCACAGGCATCCGCCCAGTACGACCCCCAACCTACGGCAGAGCCGCCGATAGTGGGCCATCGGGTTACTTAAGGGCTTGAAGGACCTTTTGTCCGGCCTGAACCCCGTGCCTGGTTTCTTATCCTTCGCGGTTCTCAACTTACTTCCTAATCCCCGCATCAAGCTCTTTAGCGAACGCCTTTTCATCACATCGCCCTTTCCTGTCGATGACGATTCGCAACTGATTCGCTGGTTGAGAGCTAATATCGACCTTCGTCATACCGCATTCGACCTTATTCCCCCACGGATTCGTCTCGACTGATACTATGTAACTGGATCCTTCGAACAGACTCAGGGAGATCTTTCCGTCGGGTGAGACGTCAACCATCTCGACCTCACGTCCGTCGTTCCCTTTGATCCAATCGACGGTATACGAATGGATGAAAAAGAACTTCGGCTCCTTTCCTTTCTCATAACTGTGTACCTTGATGTAAAGCTTTTGTCCGTTGGGAGCCGAAAATGGGTTTCCGTCTTTGTGAAATACCTGGCCGGATACAGCTCGGAGTGGAATCATCGGCGGGGCTTTGAATCGAATTTGCGTCTTTTGTTCGCCCTGTTCGAGTACGATGGGCTCGGCCTTTGAGAAATCTCGCACACCTGGGTAGTAGTGCCGCCGGAAGGGTGCGCTGCCATCCAGGAAGTCATCGTCATTCATCACTATCGTGTAGGTTCCTTCACGTAAGCCTTCGAACTTAAAGGTGCCATCCGGATTAGTGCCGTAGAATTCCGTACGGCATCGCTCGAGAGTTTCTTTCTCAGTCGGCATGAGCCGGCAAACGCTGGGAAAGAATCGCGGGACATACTTCCAATTATCCAGAAGAAAAACTCCGGCAATACTGGCCGTTGCTTTTAGATCGATTTTGAAGGTGTCGAAAAATTGGTAGTCGCATGCATCGGGCGATGCGGTCGCGGAATACTCGAAAACAGTTTGCGTTTCCTCCGGCTTTTCATCGATCGGACGGTCGTCGCCGCGGCCCATCAAACTCGCACTAAAAGGCACGATGACTTTGACGGTGTATTGGCCCGCCCTGGGCACCTCAAAACTGTAAGAGCCCTCGTCGTCCGTTACCGTCTCAAGGTTAAGTCCATTGCCCGTGAGGACCGCTTTTGCGCCTTTCACGTTGTTGAACTGCTGCTCAGCGACTCGTCCGCGAATTGAAATCGGTCCAGTGTGTCTCGAAAGCTTTTCGAGTTCTGCGATCAATGGGGAGTTTTTCTCGATAGCTCCATTTCCGTCGCAAGCTCCGAAGCTCAGGTTACTGGTTTCCTTATCACGATGTGCAAAGATCAACCATCGCTGCCCTTCCTTTACACCGAGATCGCACGACGTACCGCGGTAGGTCAAAGCCTTAACGGTTTTTCCGCTAACGCCTTTGAACGCGTAGTCGAGGGTAAAGTGAACCCAGATCAAACCGCTGCCGCGCGATGAGATCGAACCAACCCCTCCGAGCTGCACGCTTGCGTCATTGTCACCCATTGCCGACGTGATCCGCTCTATCTTCCCGACAAAGACTGCATCCGCTCTGGCAAAGAGTGAGCAGATGGGAGCTCCGTAGTCGAGACACGTGCAAGCATGTACCTCATTAAAGGAGTAAGCGCAAAACAACAGCAACGTTCCGGCCGTCAAGATCAGCTTCATACGAGAAAAATTATCTCAGAGGCTCAATAGATGTAAATGCGAATTGAGATCCGGGAGGAATTACTCCTAACGTTTTAGGATTTCTTGTGGCCATTTTGTGGACAGACCTCGATCGTAGGCCACACATTGATTCTTTTGGATATTAAGAATAACCTCCCGCGGTAATAGGAATCGTGTGGTCTTAATTCGAAGGGCTAGACCACGGATCTTGCAAAAGAAAATTTGAGACCGGCGTAGAGCGCCATAAACAAATGTCTCCATTCCCAAACTGTATTGGAGCCAGGTTAGCTAACACTATTTTGAGTTTAAACTTTCGTTGGCTGAGGCATTTCAGTTTCATCTGCGCAAGCGCGGCAACAGAAAGGCTGTAACACGAACTTCGCATGGTGCTGCCGTCACCACTTCGCATCGAGCCGATCGCGGGATACTCGCCAGCCATTGGCACGCTCGTGTGCATGCTGACGTATGTGCGGGCCACCACGTTTGCCGCCGTGGAAGGCATGACCATGAAGGAACTCGACCACCTGCACGATTCCCACAGCAATTCGATCGGCGCACTCCTTGCCCACATTGCCGCTGAAGAACGGTCTTATCAGGTCATGACATTTGAGGATCGGTCCCTGTCTTCGGAAGAGAACACGCAGTGGTCGGAGGCTTTGAAACTCGGGACGGACGCGCAACGGATGCTCCGAGGCTACCCGCTCGAGCATTATCTCGATGACTTGAAATCCCTGCGCCAGGTGACGTTGGAAGGGCTGGCCGCCAGGGACGACGATTGGTTGGAGCGGTCCGTGACATCAGCTCCTAAGATCAACGTACATTGGGCCTGGTTTCATGCCGCTGAGGACGAGATTAATCATCGTGGACAGATTCGGTGGCTGCGGAAGCGTCTACCGACCGAAATGCCGGCTCACTAGTAGAGCGAGATGTTGATGACGAATCAGCACCAACCAGCTGAGAGTCATCGCGACATTTAACCTGGCCGCTTAGACAAGATGCATAAGGTGACTCGAATGAGAGTGACGTTGACACTAGCGCTGCTTCTAATCGCGTTTTATGGTGTGCTGCCTGCATGGCCACAGGCTTCAGCAGGGTCACAGGTGCTCGTTTTCACAAATGCAAACGTCATTGATGGCGTTTCAGAAAAGCCAATTCGCCACGCTACCGTAATTGTGCGCGATGGCAGGATCGAAAGTGTCGCGACCACCGCTCCCAAAATTCCGCAGGACGCAACGGTCTTCGATTTGAAGGGTAGGTGGCTGCTGCCCGGTCTGATTGATGCTCACGTTCATGTCAATGAGGATCAGGCCCGTGTGGCGCTTGAGTCCGGCATCACTACTGTGCGAACGGGGAACGGCGGGATAAGTGTTCGAGATCAGCACCGTGCGGGTGTGGCTACTCTTCCAGATGTTGTGGCCAGCGGATTTCAGATTGTCAAGCAGCCTGGCCCGAGGTTCTTCCAGGAATTCCCACAGCTCGCCGATATGAAGGATGGCATTCGCGGACCGGATCACATGCGTCGTGTCGTACGCGCCCTTATCGACAGCGGGGTTGACGTCATCAAGATTCTGGCCACGGAACGCGCCGGCCTGCAGGAAGCTGATCCCCGGCGACGAACCTTCACGGACGAGGAACTCGTGGCAGCCACC
>DATEWS010000437.1:0-9164 GCA_035257785.1 Pyrinomonadaceae bacterium | reverse complement strand
GGCGCCGGCTTCAAAAGCTTCGCGGGCGTTGGCGAGCGTGATTCCGCCGATTGCTACCAATGGAAACTCACCGATCGCCCGGCGAACGGCTCGAACGCCGTCGAGACCAAGGACTGGTGCAGTGTCGTTCTTCGTGGTGGTACTGAAGATCGGGCCGATCGCGAGGTAGTCAATCGGGAGTTGAGTGGCGCTGATCGCCTGCTTCACGTCGTGGGTTGAATATCCGATGATGGATTGCGGACCAAGCAGTTTCCTTGCGGCTTCAGGCGGCATATCATCCTGGCCCAGGTGCACACCGCTCGCGCACACGGCGAGAGCGATATCGACACGGTCGTTGATGACTAATCGCACACCGGATTGTTGGGCAGCCTTGGCCTGTTCGTAAAACTCGAGGGCCGGCATTCGCTTCTCGCGAAGTTGAATTAGTGAAGCACCACCGAGACTCAGCAAACGCACCTGTTCGGCGTGTGAGAGGCCAGACAGTTGAACGTCAGTAATCGGATAAACTCGCGGCAGTTTTAAACCGCGGATTTCACGGATTAACACGGATCGATCTGTGTTCATTCACGAAAATCCGTGGCCCGCTTGGGTCGCTGGTTTGCGGGGAGGACGCGTTTGCGTAAACGAATGCTCTCGGGCGTGACTTCCACCAGCTCGTCATCCGCGATGAACTCAAGAGCCTGCTCCAACGACAACTCCTTCGGCGGCACGAGTCGCATCGCTTCATCAGCCGTCGATGCACGCATGTTTGTCAGCTTCTTCTCTTTGACGGCATTCACATCGAGATCCACCGCGCGTGCGTTTTCACCGATGATCATCCCTTCATAGACTCGCGTGCCGGGTCGCACGAACAGCGTCCCGCGCTCCTGGAGGTTGTATAGCGCATACGTCGTCGTCTCGCCCGTACGATCCGCCACCAGCGAACCCGTTGCGCGCCCGCGCATCGCTCCCTGCCACTCTCCCCAACGCAGGAACATCGTGTTCAGCAGTCCTGTCCCCTTTGTCTCCGTCAGAAACTCATTACGAAACCCGATCAACCCGCGCGAAGGCGCCTCAAACTCCAGCCGCACGCGCCCGGTACCATGGTTGACCATCTTCGTCATCTGTCCCTTGCGCCGGCCAAGCGCTTCGGTGATGACGCCGATAAACTCGTCGGGACAGTCAACAACAACTGCTTCGATCGGCTCGAGCGTATTGCCATCGACTTTGCGCGTGATCGCTTCCGGCTTCGAAACCTGTAGTTCGTAACCCTCGCGTCGCATCATCTCGATCAGGATCGCGAGCTGTAACTCGCCGCGTCCTGACACTTTGAACTGATCGGGTGATTCGGTGTCTTCGACTCTGATCGCGACGTTGCCGAGTATCTCTTTGTCGAGTCGTTCTTTCAGTTGTCGCGAGGTGACATATTTACCCTCGCGTCCGGCGAACGGAGAGTTGTTGACACCGAAGATCATCGCGATGGTAGGTTCGTCCACCGCGATCGACGGCAACGGCTGTGGATTCTCAGTCGACGTGATCGTGTCACCGATGTTGATGTTCTCGATGCCGGCGAGTGCGACGATCTCGCCAAAGCCCGCACGCTCGACCGGCTCGCGCTTCAAACCTTCGAACACGTAGAGCTGCGAGACTTTGGTTTTGTGTGTCGATCGATCGGGTTTCACGACTGTGATCTGATCGCCGATCTTGATCTCGCCGGAGAAGATGCGACCGATCGCGAGACGACCAACGTAGTCGTTGTAGTCGAGATTCGCGACGAGCAACTGGAGCGAATCGTTGCGCAGCTCGCGTGGCGATGGAATCGAAGCAACGATCTGCTCGAAGAGTGGTTGCAAATTTTCGGAACTTTCTTCGAGGTTTCGCTTGGCAATTCCATCGCGCGAGATGGAGTAGAGAATCGGAAACTCGATCTGCTCGTCGGTAGCGTCGAGATCGAGAAACAACTCGTAGATCTCATCGACCACTTCCGCTGGGCGCGCATCGCCACGGTCGATCTTGTTGACGAGTGCGATCGCCGGCAAACGCGCCTCGAGAGCTTTGCGCAACACGAATCGAGTTTGCGGTAAACAACCCTCGGCAGCGTCGACCAGCAGCATTACGCCGTCAACCATTTTCAAAACCCGTTCGACTTCACCACCGAAGTCTGCGTGTCCCGGCGTGTCGACGATGTTGATCTTGACGTCGCGGTAACGGACGGCAGTGTTCTTCGCCATGATGGTGATGCCGCGCTCGCGTTCGAGATCCATCGAATCCATGACGCGTTCGCGCACCTGTTCGTTTTCGCGGAAGGTACCTGACTGGCGCAGCATCGCGTCCACGAGCGTCGTCTTGCCGTGGTCGACGTGCGCAATGATGGCTATGTTTCGGATGTTCGTTCGTTCTGACATTCGATTCATTTAGCCACGGATTTCACGGATTGCCTAATTGCCGGAGGGCTTCGAAAAGCACGATGCCGGCGGCGGTGGCGAGGTTCAAACTGCGAACGTTCGGGTTGAGAATCGGGATTTTTAGGCAACGATCCCAGTTCGCGCGCAGTAAGTCTTCGGGCAGTCCCCGCGTCTCGCGACCAAACACGAGACAGTCTTCGGATTGAAAACTCCAGTCAGTGTAGGGGCGGTCGGCTTTCGTCGTGAGGTAAACGAAGCGCGCCTCGGGCAGTGACTGGTAGAGCGCTTCGAGATCTCGATGACGAGTGAGTTTTACTTCCGGCCAGTAGTCGAGACCGGCGCGTCGCAAGGCGCGGTCGTCCATGCGAAAGCCAGTCACGCCGACGATGTGCAACGGAGTGTTCGTCGCCGCACACAAGCGCGCAACGTTGCCGGTGTTTGGTGGTATCTCTGGTTCGACGAGTGCAACGGAAAGCATGTAGGTCCTATTTGTCCTATAGGACCTATACCAGAAACAAAAAGAAACGACGAGCTTCGCTTGAAGATCTCGTCGTTTCTTTTGCAAGGCCCGTTCGGCCTCAGATGTTTGTGTGCGCCGGTGGAAGGTTCGTACTGTAACCTGCTGGTTCGGGTTATCTCTTCTTTGCGGCTTTCTTGGTTCCGCCCTTCTTTGCGGCCTTCTTGGCTCCGCCCTTCTTCGCGGCCTTCTTTCCACCTTTTTTAGTTGCCATAGCTTCTATGTGCTCCTTCTTTCGAGTTTAGTTTTTGGTTTCTTCATGACCACAAGATAATGTGCTTACTTGTTTCTTGTGGGCTAGAGTAAACGGCGCACAACATCTTGCTATATAAACGCAATTGCCTCTCATGTCAACAACTTATTACTCGAAAGCAAAAATATTTTTTACAGCAGCAGCGCGCGCGATCGACACATCGCAGAGCTTCATCTCAACGCGCGCGCTCGGATGGTCCAACTCGCTCTTCTCCCACCAAGGAGTGATCGTCACACAGAAAAGTGTCGGTGAGTTCCAACGATGAAGTTCGCGATCTGAAGTTGAGTTGTGAGAGGGATTAGAGGTGATGGTCCAATTTGGAACTAACGAAACAGCGGCGTGAAGATCCACTGATCGTGACGCTCGATACCATAGTACGTGAGCACTGAGTCACGATGACTGCGACTGGCTACACCAACGAATGGACCAGACGCATTGTCGTCGATAGACGAGCTGCCGCTCTTCGAAGTGAGCGCGCCGAGATTAGTGACGCTGGTGATTTGCGGGACTGCAAACTGTTGTAACTGCGCGATTTGCGGATCGCGCGTGGGCGGCAACTGGTTGCCCGCGTAGAACATCACTGCCTGCTGAAAATCGATCAATGCTTCAGTGCGCGGCAGAACAAAACGCCACTCGCCTTCGAGTGTAAGTGGATCGCGCGCGGCCGAAGCACGAAGAATTTGACGATTCTTTGAACCACCCTGAACCGGTATCCCTTCCAGCAGTTGGTCCATCGAAGTAGGCAACGCTTGATCGCCGCCACCGCGAGTAATCGTAGAGCGATAACGATAGTAATCACGAATCGCATCGGCCACTTGCTCACCGCGAAAGATTGCTTCCTGCTCTCGCTCACGCGTCGCCTGTTGCTGCGCACTCGGCGCTACAGCCATCGCAAACAGAGCGAGCACGGTCATCATCGCGAGCAGCGCGACGAGGGTGTAACCGGCCTCAGATCGCCGCGCCGTAACTGAAACGGGGACTGAGAGCGGCGATGAGCCGTTTGATCTCGACCAGCATATATTGTGGTCGGCTGTTGAACTATGGTTCGTCATCTTCAGCATCAACACGCGGTGTCGGACGCGATAAAGGGCCTGCACTCTTGTCGCCTTCAGTCATTGCGAGAGTGTGTTTGATCTTCAACGTTGTATCCATGAGCACCAGCTCTTTGTCAGAGATGCTCGTCACGCGAAACCTGCCGCCGATCACGTCGCCCCTGTAAACACTAAGCACGTTCTTGTTGCTCTTATCCTGAACTACGGCAGTGTCCGCAACACGATTCTCAGGACTGATGATTCCGATGTAACTGAAGTTAGGTGTCGGGGGCGCCGCTACGTTGATCGTAGCCTGGTTCGAGAACAACTGATTATCAGGTGTACGAACAACTACGTTGCGTGTTCCGGGATTAGCGATGAACGACGCCGGGATCGTCGCTGACAATTGTTGTGGGTTCTTGTAAGCCGTCGGCAATTCACGACCATCAACATAGATGCGCATGGCAGGCGTGAACTTGTCACCGGCTGCTTCCAGTTTGAAATCGGCGGTGCGCGCGTAAACGTTTGCGGGCGAAACCGACGCCAACAGCACTCCGGGTGGTGACGGTTCAGGCGTGGGAGGTGGAGTGGGCGGCGCTACAACTGGCTTCGGCGGCTCGTAGTAAGCGAATATGTTGCGCTTCGCTTCGGGAGCGTTGTAGGACGATGGATCATAGCGAACTTCCGTGAACACCGCGGCGTTCATGACCTCCTGAGAAGCTCCCGGGCCATTCGGACGCTGCGTCGCCTGTGCGGCTCGTGGCTGCGGCGTTGGACTCGGTTGCGATCGAGCGGTTGGAGTACCGCTATCGAAACCTATGAATACCCAATAGAGCACAACGATTGCTGCGAGCCCCAGAACGCCTGCGGAGATCAGTTTTTTCTTTTCACCTGGTTTGTTTAAGTCGACCAGTTGCATGTTAGTTATTCCTGATCACTGAGCCGGCTGTTCAGCCACGCTTCCACGCTGAAAATATGTGGCCATGTTGAGTTGCAGACTCACCAGCGAGCCGCGCGTCCCCGAACCGGACCCGGGAGTTGCCGGAGTCACAGTGCCGTCCTCGACGGAAACCGGCACGTTGTTTTGTGTGGCGCGTTGCAACTCGACTTCGTTAATGACAACAAACTGTTTGCTGCGTTCGACGTCGCGAATAAAGCGACGCACGTCCTGGTACTGACCTTCGACCGTCATCACCACCGCGATCCCGGGATAGAAACTCTGCCACTTCGTGATCACGGATTTTCCGGCCGCTGACTTAGTGCCCGCCGGATCGAGCGGTGTGTAACTCGGCCCCGAAGTATTCTTGAGATTATTCTTAATGATGAGTTGGTTGAGCTCTTCATAAAGATCCATGCGGCCCTGATCTGCGCGCAACAGGTGTTCAGTCTCAAACTTATTCAAACTCGTCGCAATCTTATCGACGGTAAGTTTGGTGTCTTCTTCCTTATGAACGACGCCACTCAGTGTCTGGAGATTGGCCTGTACCTGACTGCGATCGGCATTCAAAGAGGAGAGTCGCGAACGCGCCGGCACGAGAAAGTAGAGATAACTCAGTAACACCAGCACCAGCACGAGACAACTGCCTGCGACCGCGATCACTTCCGCGATGCCGAACATCTTCCCGCGACGCGAGACGACAAATTCACTCATGCGCTGCGAGTAGCCGCGTCCTTGAGCACGAGCTTCTGAAGTCACTTCCACGCTCATCGTGCGACCTCAACTTTCGCCACGCTCTCGGATGAATAACCCGCGCGGGAGCGATAAATCACGAACAGCTCGTATTCAGTGCCGGCTTCACCGCGGCCTTTTTGCAGGTTTTGATTGCGAATCTCGGCTTCGAAAATTCCCTCCTGGTGCATGGACGAGATCATGTCGCTGATCGTTGCAGCGTCTTTGGCAAAGACTGCGAGATCGAGTTGTGCAATCGTTTGATCGCCCTGCTTGTTGACTTCACGCACAGCGATGCGCGAAACCTTGACCTTGTCAGGCAAGGACGACTCGAGATCCGCGAGCAATCGCGACCATGAGAATCCCTTACGATCGACCAGTTGGTGCGCGGACGGAAGCGCCTGTTGCTGCTCAGCGCTCAGTGAGTTCTGCACCCGTTTGGTCGCATCCAGAAGCGACTGTTCCTGTTGTTTCAACTGGTTGATTTCAGCTTGCACGCGGTCAGCCTCGCTGCGCGTAGTAGTAGTGAGCCGGACCACGAATACCAGCCCGATGAGCGACACGAAGAGCACCAGCGCCGTGAGAGCCCACGGAAGAATGCGATTACTAAACGGTTTTGAGGCCAGGTTCAGACTATTATTCACTGGAAGAAAAACCTCGCTGAGAGCCTACTGGGGCAGGCCAAAACTGCTAGAAAGAATACACGGCCTTAGGAAACAATCGCAAACGCCGGAAGTTTGACACGCCTTGGGGCTCGATAGGTTGCATTAATAGGTCTTAATATGACCTAGACGACCTAATATCCGCTCGCTTGTCGCTACTCGCGCCTTACTCCTATAATTATTGCCTCATGGAAGTCCAGACTTCGCAAAAACCGGCTGCCTGCTGTGATTCCGTTGAGACTGGAACGGTCGAACGCGTCGCGGTGGCTAGTTTGCCTACTGAATGGGGCGATTTTCAGATCGCCGCTTACCGTTCGCTCACCACCGACGAAGAGTTTGTAGTCCTCTTTAAAGGTGAAATGAGGCGCGACGTGCCGACGCTCGTTCGCATCCACTCACAATGTCTTACCGGGGATGTTTTCGGGTCGACGAAATGCGACTGCGGAAGACAGCTTCACCAGACCATGCAGATGATCGAGCAGGAGGGTCGGGGCGCAATCGTATATCAGCAGCAGGAAGGTCGCGGGATTGGTATTGTCAACAAGATTCGAGCGTATGCGCTTCAGGATCAGGGTGCCGATACTGTCGAGGCCAATGAGAGACTGGGACTCGCGGTTGACTTGCGAGACTACCGGCAATGCGCCGAGATTCTCTTTGACCTCGGTCTCTGCCGCGTCAAGGTCATCTCGAACAACCCACTCAAACTTCGCGCGTTGGAAGAAGCGGGGTTAAAGATTGTCGAGCGAGTTTCGATTGAAGTCGATGCCGAAGAAGACGCCGCCGGTTACCTGCGCACCAAGAAAGAAAAACTCGGACACCTACTGGAGCTGAAACGAAGTTAAGCCGCGGATTTCACGAACTAACGCGGATCAAATCCGTGTTCATCTGTGAAAATCCGCGGCTCAATTTATTGCTTGCTTCTCAACTCCTTGATCGTTCCCTTGATGCGATCTGCATCGGCAGCCTTTGGATCCAGTTTCAAATACTTCTCCAGTTCATCCGCAGCCTGCTGATTTTTGTGCACGCTCATGTAGAGCCCGCCGAGATATTTGTGCGCGAGCGGGAGGTTCTCACCACCGTTGCTGATCGTTGACTCAAACTCCTGCTGCGCCTCGTCGTAACGCTTCGTGCTGATGAGAATCAAACCGAGATAGTAATGCGCGGCTGGACCAGCACTCTTTAACTCGAGGGCTTTGCGCAAATGTGTTTCAGCATCTTCGAGCTTCTTCTTATTGAAATCCACGATGCCGAGATTGAGACGTCCGGCCACGTCGTCCGGCTTTAATTTCAGCAGTGCTTCAAAAGCGTCGCCGGCTTTGTCCCATTGCTTAAGAATCAGGTACTGTGAACCGAGCTCGCTGAGCGCTATCGCGAAGGTAGGATGCGCGGCCACTGCCGCACTCAGCGATTCAACCGCCGCTTTCGCATCACCCTTACGCGCTGCCGCGGAACCCTTCTGATAAAGACTCAGCGCATTCTGCGGAACGTTCGCAAACACCGGATTCGACGCATCTGCTTTCGGGTACATCTGAATCGTGACTTGAATGGTACGGCCACCTGCACTCGCCTCACGATAGATATTCACCGACTCGCGTGCTTTTTCGTATTCCGCGCCGGCATCTACGACGACCGTATAGTCGCCAGCCGATAGGCTGGTGAACCGAAAAACACCATCCTGATCTGCAACCGTCGACATCGATCCGAATGCGCTAACACTCTCGAGACTAACTTTGATCGTCTTGCCACTCGCGGTCTGACCCGAAGGGAAATGCACGCGGCCCTGGATCATGTTTTGGCCTTCACCACTGGCGAGACCACGCGAACTGCCCGGCGCCTGCGCATTAACAATCAGCGCCGCCGTCAATCCAAGAGCGGCTGTTAAAATCAATCTGAGCGACCTATTCATGAATGAATGCTGTCCTTTCTATTAATTACTTTTCTCCATGCGAGCACGCAGGTCCTTGATGGTGCCACGCACACGCTCCGCATCCGGCGCGTTCGGGGTCAATTGTAAATACTTCTCCAACTGCTCAACTGCGCGCTGGTAATCGTGCTTTCTCCAGTAGAGTCCACCGAGGTAATAATTCGCCATGCCGAGTTGGGCGGCGTTCGCTGCAGTGGCAACCATCAACTCTTTCTCGGCTTCGTCAAACTTATTGTTGCGCAGTAACGCAATGCCAAGATACATGTGAGCCGTGGCTGAGTTGGCGTTTCGTTTCAAAGCTTCGCGCAACTGTGCCTCGGCTTCGCCAAACTGCTTCGCTTCAAGAAGCGCAATGCCGAGATTGAGCCGCGAAACAAACGACTCGCCGTTCAGCTTAACTGATTCTTTGAGAGTCTCGACTGCTTTATCCACTTGCCGCAGTTTCAGATACTGCACGCCGAGTTCGTTCAGCGCCAGTGGAAAGTTTGGATAGAGCGCGATGGCTTCTTTAAGGCTGTCAGCAGCTCTTGCGGTATCGTCCGCGCGAGCCTGTTCCACCCCTCTCTCGTAGAGCTTGCGCGCCTTCTCAGGTACTGCCGCGAGATTGGCATCAATCACTGATGCCTTTGACGAGGCGCTCCTCTCTTTTAAATTAAGATGCACCATCACGGTGTATCTTCGAGTGGTTGGTGGCGGAAGTCGTCCTCCCTGCCGTGACAGGTTC
>DATEWS010000436.1:0-2661 GCA_035257785.1 Pyrinomonadaceae bacterium | reverse complement strand
CGGAGTAGCCGTTCCATGGCGTAACGAACAGGTCGATCCCCGAATGCTGAGAAGCATGGCGGACACGATCCGCCATCGTGGACCAGACGATGACGGCATTTTCACAGCGCCGCAAATCGGACTCGCTCATCGTCGCTTGAGCATCGTTGACGTGGCTGCGGGCCACCAGCCGATGACTAACGAAGACGGTTCACTTCACATCACCTACAACGGCGAGATCTACAATCACGCGGACTTTCGCGAAGAGCTCGAAGCAAAAGGCCACATCTACAAAACCCACTGCGACACGGAAACAATTCTGCACCTGTACGAAGAGCACGGTGATAGTTGCGTCGAACATCTGCGCGGCATGTTTGCCTTTGGACTGTGGGACGCCAATCGCAAACGACTGCTGCTCGCGCGCGATCGTTTGGGCATTAAGCCACTCTACTACGCTCATCTCGACGATGGTTCGCTTTACTTTGCTTCCGAAATTAAAGCCATACTCAAAGTTTGGAATCGCAAACCTGAAGTGAATTTCGCCGTGCTTCCGGATTATCTGGCGAATCACGCGCCGTCAGGTCCGGACACGATGTTCAAAGGCATTCGACGATTGCCCGCGGGTCACACTCTCGCGTGGCATGACGGCCGCATCGAGATTCAGAAGTTCTGGGATGTTCAGTTTGGCGCGAGCACTAACGGCAGCCACCGCTCCGACGAGAGTTACATAGAAGAGTGGACGGAATTGTTTCGCACTTCGGTGCGTTTGCGTCTGATGGCCGACGTGCCGCTCGGAATGTTTTTGTCCGGCGGTATCGACTCGTCCGCAATAGCGGCGTTGATGAGCAAGATGGTTGACGAACCTATCAAGACATTCAGCGTGGCTTTCAAGGAACGAGAAGCAAACGAGCTCGAGTACGCGCGTTTGGTCGCACGATCATTCAACACGGACCATCACGAGATCGTTGTTACTCCGGAGCAGTTTTTTGACGCGTTGCCAAAATTGATCTGGCACGAGGACGAACCAATCGCGCATCTCGCGAGCATTCCGCTCTACTTCGTATCAGTTTTAGCCGGCAAGCATGTGAAAGTCGTGCTGACCGGTGAGGGTAGTGATGAAATGCTGGCGGGTTATGCTCGCTATCGTAAGACGGTCTACAACCTTGCGATTGGCGCGCGTTACGAGCAGTTTCTGCCGGGCCTGGTGCGGAAGCAAGTGCAGAGTGGACTCGAGCATTTATCAGCGGGTTCAAAGGTTCGTCAGAAGCTGTCGCGCACGTTCTTAGCGTTAGCGTCAAACGTCGAGAACTTATACTTCGATAACTTTGCGGTATTCAGCCGCGCGAGGCAAACCTCGTTGTTGAGCGAATCGACGTGTGAACGGATCGGAGATCCGGATCCTTATTTCCACATGCGTCAATACTTCGACGAAACGGATGCTGATTCGCTGCTCAACAAGCTTCTTTACGTCGATACGAAGACGTATCTGCAGGAACTGCTCATGAAACAGGACCAGATGAGCATGGCTGCGTCAATCGAAAGCCGCGTTCCTTTTCTCGATCACAAACTGGTTGAGTTTACGGCGCAACTGCCGGAGCGTTTTAAATTGCGCGGTTGGACCACCAAGTACATTTTGCGCCGGAGCATGAAGGGCCTGCTACCAGACGCCATCCTGAATCGACCCAAGATGGGTTTTCCCGTGCCACTGGGTCGCTGGCTTCGTGACGAATACAGCAGCTTTGTCGATGAATATGTGTTGAGTGAGCGAGTGCGGAGCCGGGGCATCTTTGACAGGAAAGCAGTTGAGCTCCTGGCCGCGGAACACACGCAGGGAGTAAGCAATCACGCGGATCGACTCTGGGCCTTGATAACGTTTGAGGTTTGGTTGCGACAATTCATCGACGGCGAAGACCCGGCCTCACACGACCTCGCCGAGTTGACCCCTGCCTTAGTGGGTACGCATTCTTGAATCATTTGACGTACCCGATAGGTTTAAGTTGAAGATACTGATCCTGGATGGCAACGAGAATCATGCGGTCGCAAGTGTGCGCTCGTTGGGCCGGGCAGGGCACACGGTTGCCGTAGGATCATCGACGAACTGGTCCAAGGCGGGCTGGTCGCGGTTTGCTGGGAGTTCCTTTCAATATCCTTCTCCAACTGACGATGCCGAAGCGTTCGTTCGACGCATTGCACAAGAAGCGAAGTTGTTTCCCGGCACGTTTGTGTTGCCGATGACTGAACAAACTACGCTGCCGTTATCAATACATCGCCGGCTTATCGAAGAAGTGGGTGGACGCCTTGCCCTGCCATCTCACGAAACGATTCTCCATGCGTTCGACAAACAATACACGTCCCGCCTCGCTTCCTCGGTCGGTATAACCGTACCTAAAACACGCGTGCTATCCGCGGAAAGCGAGCCCAACGAGGTCGACGAATTAACCTACCCGGTAGTTTTGAAAGCTGCGAGTTCTCAGGAGATGTCGAGCGACGGACGCGTCACGAAGACAGGAGCGCCGCTATACGCTAAGGACAAAACAGAGTTTCTCAATGCTTTCGCGACAATGCGTCAGCGATGTTCGTCGATTCTGGTGCAGGAATTTGTAACCGGCGAGGGCGCCGGTTACTTTGCGCTTTTTCACGAAGGTGAGCCGCGACTTGAGTTTGCCCATCAACGGCTGCGGG
>DATEWS010000435.1:0-3412 GCA_035257785.1 Pyrinomonadaceae bacterium | reverse complement strand
CGCGCGTTGCCAATGAAGCGATTCGCAAAGCACTCGAGGCTCGTAGTCCGCGCGTTCTCGAACCCGGTGTCTATCCCGCGATACTCGAGCCACAAGCCGTCGCCGACCTGCTCGGGTTCTTCGCGTTCAGCTTCGATGCTCGCAGTGCTGAAGAGGGGCGCAGTCCATTCTCGGCGCCCGGCGGCAAGACCAAACTTGGCGAAAAGATTTTCGACGAGCGCATCAACATCTACAGCGATCCGTGGCACCCCGATTTGCCCGGTTCACAGTCGGCGCAGGCAGGATTGCCGGCGCAGAAGATCTATCTCGTGCGCAACGGTGTGCTGGAGAATCTCATCTACTCGCGTTTCTGGGCGAAACAAAAAGGCAAAGAGCCGACACCTGGGCCGGTCAACAGCATCATCGAAAGTTCTCAACCAGCAGCCAGTCTTGACGACATGATCAAGTCGATGGATCGCGGCATACTGCTCGGTCGCTTCTGGTATATTCGCGGCGTCGATCCACGCACCGCGCTGCAGACTGGACTTACACGCGATGGCATCTGGTATATTGAGAACGGCAAAATTCAATATCCCGTCAAGAACTTCAGATTCAACCAGAGCATCATTCAACTGCTCGCACCCGGCAACGTAGATCTGATTGGCAAACCTGAAAGAGTTGGCAACTCCGAGGGTCAGGGAGGCAACGCCGCTCTGCTGCCGGCGTTGAAAGTCAAAGAGTTTCACTTCTCTTCGCAGTCCGAGGCCGTGTAAACAAATGCCACCAACACTCGCTAACGGAAAAATTTGTTACATCGAGATTCCCACACTCGACGTCGAACGCTCAATTGAGTTTTATCAAGCTGTGTTTGGCTGGCAGGTCAGACATCGCGGCGACGGTAAGCCGGCATTTGATGATGGTGTGGGCCAGGTGAGTGGCACATGGGTCACTGGACGGCCGGCATCTTCCGAAGCAGGTCTTTTGATCTACATCATGTGCGACAGTGTCGCTGCGACGATCGATGCCATCGTGGCCCACGGCGGCGAGATCGTTCAGCCTATCGGTGCTGACGCACCTGAAATCACCGCGCGCTTTCGCGATCCTGCGGGCAACATCCTCGGTCTCTATCAACAACCAGAAACCTAACCAAGCTCCCCGAATTCACCTACAACGAAAACTCTCTAATTCGTCTACTCGAAAGGAAACCACATGCCAGTTCAAGTAATCCTTAGTAAACAGGGTCCTCTGCCGTTAACCATCAATTTCAGTGCGGTAAGCGATGCGCCCGTGACCCTGGAGGTCAACGGTTCGGTTTGGACGCAAACTGCAAATAACCTGATCGGAATTCAGGTTGCGATCGATGGTGGCGCAGTCGGAAAGGCGCAGATCTTTTCGAATGGAGCCTCCACACACCGTACAGTAGTACCCGCATACATTTCTCTACAGCTTAAATTTGGCCAACATTCTCTTACACTCAGCGCGCTACCCGGCACCTCAACCACGTCGGATTTTAATGACTTCTACACCGCTGTGCTTCATTACTAGCAGATTACTCACGGTCCACAGATTACGCAGATTAATCTGTGTAATCTGTGGATATTAATTGGTCGAGGTGGTTTGCTTGAGGGTGATCATGTGGTTATCGGCTCTGCTGATCTCGTCGAATAGATGCTTGATTTGTTCGTACGTCGTCACTGGAAACAGGATCGCATCGTTCCCGCCGAACAAAAAGTTGCGTTTGTAAATCAATGTCGTCTGGTCCTTAGTGATGCCCATGTTTATCTCGTGCTTACAGATGTCCTGGGCATTGATGGGCGCCGGACGATCGGCGTTATCGAGTGCGTAACCTTTGGGCAACGTGATCTCGACCCGGTCTTCCTCTGACCATGGAAAGTGAAAATAGATCGGATAACGTCGAGTGCCTGCGCTGAATAAAGCCTCAATCCCTTTGTGAAAATATCCGGGCTGAAAGAATAGACGTTTGCCGGTGCGTTGCGCATACTCCGGCACACGCACGTGGTACTTGTAGACGAACGGCTTAACGGGATCGGTAGCGTTCTCGATGACGATGTTCGTCAACTCAGCCGAACTAATCCTTCCCTTCACTGCTTCTTTCAGGTTCTCTTCCCGCTGAACCGGCGAGTCGTCATCGTTAAGATTCTTGCGCTCGACAGCGAGGTGACCGGTGTATTCGATAATTACGTCACCCTCGAGAGTACCGTTCTCGTCGAGTTTAAACGACGCGGTACGTTTCTCTTTCGACTTGTCCGGCGGTGACATTGGTGTTCTCAACCATTCCGTCTTCGCATCCGCGATCACGCCGTCGACACCTTCTTCCTGCCACGGCAGCATCGGTGGCGTCACGTATTTCGAACCGAGATCGAAAAACTTCCACGTCTCGCCGGATCGCACCGCGATACTGGCAGGTTTCAAAGCTCCAGGAACGATCACGTTGCGATCGAAAAAGCGTCGCCCGCGATCCGGTAACAGGACCACATGCGCTTCGTAGCCCGCCGCATTCACTAGAGCCGCAAACAAGAGATTCATATCACTGCCGGAGCCGACGCCGCGCTTCAACGTGTCAGACGGTTTCTTGTTCTCTTTTAACTTCTCCAGATCCTCATCGGTAAAACCTGCGTTCTTGTCGTCGGTGTTCCTGATGTTAGTGCGGCAAAAATCAAAAATCTTAAGCACCTTTTCATCAACGGTTGCCACTCCCTCGACAATTTCAGCCGCTTTCTTCTTGATGTCGTTGTCGACCTTCATGTAAGGCTGAAAGATGTAGTAAGTTTGCGCGGCCTGAAAGTTATAACTCGAAAGGAAACTGAACAACCCGTGGTACCTCACTAACGCCCAGGATCTAACGTTGTCCTCGGGCGGCATCATTGGCTCTTCACGAAACGCGGGCATGCGATTGACCGTGGTTACGTCAAATCCATTCTTTTCGCGCTGAAAACTAAACGCGCCCATATTGAACGGCCTCACATCCCACGACATGTCTTTCGCCGGTTTGATTCGATAGGTCACAGCCTGAACCGGAATGTCGCGTTGAAACTGAAGCCGCATGTTGTTTGCGGAGGAGTTGGACCTGACTTCCTTCCACTTGTATTCCACGATTGCGCCCGGCTCGATACCGGGAAACGCGAATGTCTTGGTGCGTAACTTCAGCCCACTCACCTTCACCACCGTCTTCTCGATGATGTCGTCTTTGAGCAACTCGACGATCGAACCGTCAGGCTTAATCGTGCGCGCGGCGACGTCTTTGATCTTGATGCCATTCAGATACGGGATATCGATCTTGCTGTACTGGTCGCGACCGCGCTCAGTAAAGATCTTGATGCGCACGTAGTGGTTAAGGACCAGATCGTTTTCACCGCCGTCGTCGATGCGAATGTCCCAGAAGATCGCCTCGGCATCGGCGTTGGGTTCTACG
>DATEWS010000434.1:0-4828 GCA_035257785.1 Pyrinomonadaceae bacterium | reverse complement strand
GACGAGGCAGTCAAGACAGCAGAAAAAGCGTTGGACCTTTCGGGTGGCGGCACGTTCTATCTCTCCGTGCTGGGTGCGGCGTACGCAGCCGCTGGAAGAGAGTCGGATGCACGCGCGGTGCTGGACCGATTGGCCCAACTTTCTGTGCACGGCTACGTGTCGCCTTATCACCTTGCCTTAATTCACCTGCATCTCGGCGAGCGCGACCGAGCGTTACAATTTCTTCTCGAAGCCCACGCGGTCAGAGATGCCTGGGTAGTGTGGCTTGGAGTTGAGCCGCAGTTTGATCCGTTGCGCGGCGAGCCGGCCTTTGAAAATATCCTGCGCGAGCTGCGGCATCCCGCGCTATATCGCAAGCTCGCGAAGAAGGCCGCGCCGAAAAAGCGAAAGCGACAAGATCGTATCGCTCCGGTTACGACGCAGATATTGATGCCGGCGGTGGACACGCAGTCGGGAGAGAACGAAGAAGCTCGCCAGCTTTACACCGCCGGACGTTACTACTCGACCCGCCGAACAGCGGAAGGTTTGCGCCAGGCCATCGAACGTTTCGAACGTGCAGTTGAACTCGATCCGGAGTTTGCGATCGCGCACGCAGAGCTCGCTGACTGTTATGCATTGATGAATTGGTACATTGAACCACCGCCTGAGGGAGCATGGGAACGCGCGAAAGAGTGTGCGATGCGCGCGGTTGAAGTTGATCCGAATCTGCCTGAGGCCCATGCGTCGCTGGGTTTTGTGAAACTGCACTACGATCGCGACTGGATGAGCGCTGAGCGCGAGCTTCGCAAAGCGATTCAACTCAAGCCGAGTAACCAGGTGGCCCATCGTTGGTACGCGTACAGTTTGTCGGCGATGGGACGTCACGATGAAGCGTACGCGGAGATCGAGCGCGCGCGTCAGATCACACCGCAATCGGCAGTGATCGCAACGGCCGTCGCGAACGTACTGTTTCTGGCGGGCAAGTTTGATGAAGCGGTGAACCAGGCGCGCAAGGCGCTCGAGCTCGACGCCGGCGCGGTTGCCGCGCACACGATTCTGCGTTGGGCTTACGAGTTGAAGGGTATGCACAACGAAGCGCTGGCCGCGTTTGAGCAGGAACGAAGTTTCGCGGGCGATACGCCAACGACGCATGCCAAACGTGCACACGTGCTCGCGGCAATCGGCAAACGCGAAGAAGCACAGTCGATCCTGAACGAGATCATTGCCAGGCGTAACCAGAATTGGGTGACGGCTTATGAGATCGCGATCATTTACACGTGGCTGGGCGACTTCGACAACGCGTTTCGCTGGCTGGCGCAGGCTGAACGCGAACACGCGGTCGGCTTCACGTTCGTGCGCGTCGACCCGCACCTCGCCAAGCTTCGTAGCGATCCACGCTTTGCCGATTTGATGAGAGAGACTGAGAAGACTATTCCTTAATCCACAGATTACACGGATTGTTTTATTTCTTCTGTGTAATCTGTGGATATGACCTGTATGAATCGAGAGACTTTAGACTCATGGGTTCGTGAAGTTGTCGCCTGGCATTTCGATCCGGAAACTGGTTGCCCGTTCTGGCTCGACTTCGCCAAAAACCTGTCGTGGGATCCGCGCAAAGAGATTCAGAGTTACGACGACCTTTCGCATTTTGGTTTTTTCCAGGACGAGTGGTTGCGCGGTGGTCCAGTGCGTCGCTGGGTGCCGAAGGGTTTCGCGAATCGACCGGTTTACACGTTTGAAACCGGCGGCAGCACGGGTGTGCCGAAATCGCGAATCAATATCGAAGACTTCCGGCTCGACTACGAAGCATTTAGCGAAACGCTGCCGGAAGAGTTCTTCCCGAAAGGCGCTGACTGGTTGTCGCTTGGACCAACTGGTCCACGTCGCTTGCGTCTCGCGGTCGAACACCTGGCTCAACATCGTGGCGGCATTTGTTTTCTCGTCGATCTCGATCCCCGGTGGGTCATCAAACTGCTGAAGATGGGTCAGCCGAAGATGGCCGAGCAATACAAGCAACACGTCGTCGAGCAAGGCCTCACGCTGTTAAAGGCGCACGACAATATTCGTTGTCTTTTCACGACGCCAAAACTTCTCGAAGCGCTGTGTGAAAAAGTTTCGCTGAAGAAGATGGGAATCACAGGCGTCTTCTGTGGCGGCACTGAGATGACGCCGCAGTTTCATCGTTTTGCGGTTGAAGAGTTGCTCGAAGGCGCGTACTTCGCGCCCACTTACGGCAACACGCTGATGGGTTTGGCAGTTCACAAACCGCGTCAGTCCGAGGACAACTACGCCATCATCTACTATCCGCCGGTCCCACGCGCGATGGTTGAAGTTGTCGATCCGGATGAGCCGGATAAAGTGGTTGAATACGGCGAGACCGGGCGCGTTCGTCTGACAACGCTGACAAAAGAATTCTTCATGCCGCGTTTTCTTGAACGCGACGAAGCCGAACGCGAACCACCGTGCGATCTCTATCCGTGGGACGGCGTGCGCAACGTTCGTCCGTTCTCCCGCTTTCAGACCAGCGTCGTCGAAGGAGTGTATTAATAGCCACAAAAAGGCACATAAAGGCCCAAGAAACAGAATTTTCTTCAAAAAAACAGTTTGTGCCTTTTGTGCCTTTTTGTGGCTAAATAAGTTTATGTTGCACGTACCGATACTTCGACGTGGCGATCAGTACAAGAGTCTCGATATCGCGCGCGTTCCGCATCATCAAACACGGGAGACGTTTGTCGAAGTAAGTCAGGCCAACGCGGGACTCATCCGCCGCGACCTGGCCCAACAGGATATCGGCACAAGAAGCCTCGAGCGCTTCTCAACACGAGAACTGGTCGACATCTGCACGCGCGCCGCCGAACATTTCACTGACGATTCACTGCCTCTCGGCGATTCAACCCAAACTCCCGAAGACTACGTGCAACAAGTCTCCGCGACAACAGGTCTTCCCTTCGTACTCGCGCGTCGCAACATGCTCAAGATCAAGAGCATGCTCGCGAACATGGAGAGTGTTCTCAACGGTCTGACGCGCAATCTCGACTGGACGATTCTCGATCGTGGGTTTGGCGAATTCGAAGGTCACTCGCTCAGCTTCTTTCCGCGCACGCAATCGCTCGGCGCCGTGCTGCCTAACAATTCACCCGGCGTACATTCGCTCTGGATCCCCGCGTTCCCTTTCCGCATTCCGCTCGTGCTAAAACCCGGCAGCGCCGAGCCTTGGACGCCTTATCGCATCATTCAATCGTTGATAAAGGCCGGCGCGCCGCGTGAAGCGTTCAGTTTTTATCCTGCTGACCACGCCGGTGCGGGAGAGATCCTGCGCAACTGCGGGCGCTCTTTGTTGTTTGGTGATTCATCGACGACAGGCGCGTGGGCCAACGATCCGCGCGTTGAGATTCACGGCCCGGGCTATAGCAAGATCATTATCGGTGCCGATTGTGTCGACGATTGGGAACAGTATCTCGACGTGATGATTGCTTCGATCGCTGATAACGGTGGACGTTCGTGCGTCAATGCTTCCGCAGTTTGGACGCCTGCTCATGCCCAGGAAATTAGTGAAGCACTCGCGAAGAGACTTGCGCAGATCGTCCCGCGTCCGGCGAACGATGAAAACGCGCAGCTAGCACCGTTTGTCGATCCGCAAGTCGCGAAGCGAATCAATGCCATCATCGATCAAGGCTTGACTGACCCCGGCGCGCGCGACGTTACCGCTGCCTATCGCGATGGCCAACGACTCGTCAACTGGAACAATTGTTCGTACCTGCTGCCGACAGTCGTCCTAAGCGAGCCGGATCATCCACTCGCGATGAAAGAGTTTTTGTTTCCTTTCGCGAGTGTGGTCCACGTTGATCAAGCCGGCATTCCCGCGCAGCTTGGTCCAACTCTCGTCGTAACAGCCATCACCAGAGATCCAAAACTGATTCAGACGCTCGTCTCGTCGCCGCGGATCGATCGTCTCAACCTCGGCGCGCTGCCAACGAATCAGGTCAGCTGGGATCAACCGCACGAGGGCAATCTCTTCGAACATCTTTACGCGCGCCGCGCATTCCAGCACGCTGTCGCTGTCTGAGGATAAAATTTGAGAGTTCTTTATCTCACAGGCGGGGCGGGCCGGATGTATTGCGGCAGTTGCCTGCGCGACAACGCGATGGCGACCGAGCTGATGACGCGTGGTCACGACGTGCTGCTGCTCCCCGTCTACACACCGACCCTCACCGACGAACCAAACGTCAGTAATGATCATGTTGTTTTGGGTGGCATCAGTGCTTACCTCGAACAATATGTTCCGGTGTTTCGCAAGACGCCGCGTTGGCTCGATCGTTTATGGGACTCGAAAACCGCATTGAACCTCGCGACGCGACGATCGATTTCGACGAATCCGAAGACCTTGGGCGAAATGACTGTCTCCGTGCTGAAAGGCGAAGGCGGATTTCAACGCAAGGAGATCGACAAGTTCATCGACTGGGTAAAAGATTCAGCGCCGCCCGACGTCGTCAGTATTCCGTATACACTCTTGCTTGGTCTCGCTGGTCCAATCAAACAGGCTTTGAAGGCGCCGATTCTGTGTACGCTTCAGGGCGAGGATCTTTTTCTCGACAACCTTCACGAACCGTATCGCACGCAATCTCTGAATCTGATCCGCGATCATCTGCCGCACGTAGATCAGTTTTTATCCGTGTCCGAGTATTACGCCGATTTCATGCCGCGCTATCTCGGCATTCCGCGCGAGAAGATCAGTATTGTTCCGATTGGTATTAATCCGGATGGATTTGAGCTCCGTAATCGCGAGCGCAGTGGTCCATTCACGGTTGGATTTTTCGGACGCATCGCGCCGGAAAAGGGACTTCACGTC
>DATEWS010000433.1:0-2210 GCA_035257785.1 Pyrinomonadaceae bacterium | reverse complement strand
TCTGCACGGGCACCCGCGGAAGGACGGGATGAGATCTCGCGTCTGGGCATGAACTTCAATGCCATGGCCGAGCGTCTACAGAAAAGAGAAGAGAGGTTCGCCGAATTAGATCGATTGAAATCGGAGTTTGTCTCGACCGTCTCGCACGAGCTGCGTACACCGTTGACTACAATCAAAGCGTTGACGCGTCTTTTAATGCGTGAAGGGCTGGATGAAACGAAGAGGCGTGAGTACGTTGAAACGATTTCAGTAGAGTGTGATCGTCAGATTGATCTTGTTCTTAATCTACTCGACCTTTCCCGCATCGAAGGCGGTGTGCTACGTGTCACTCACGAACGAGTTGACGTGCAGGAAGTGATCTCTTCGGTCGTGAAATCCGAAACACGATCGGCAGAAAAAAGAAGGCACGATCTGCGATTCGATCCCAACCCGGAAGTCCCGCCAGTCTGCGCTGATCCGAAAGAGCTTCGCCGGGTGCTGTCGAACATAGTCGAAAATGCTATCAAGTACACACCAGACGGTGGGTCCATTGTTTTGTCTGCACTCCAACAGGATGGTCAGGTAGCTATAAACGTGGCAGATAACGGCCGCGGTATACCGCCGGAAGACATGCCGATTCTATTCGACAAGTTTCACCGGGGTCGTCCAGCTCCTCACTCCGAAGCTATGCGTGGCGCCACAACTGATGCTGAATTCTTAGAGGACGCCGATGTTTCCGGCGTAGGCCTCGGATTATACCTGGCACGAAATGTGATGGAGCAGATGGGGGGCCGCATCACCGTAGAGAGCCAGGTTGGGCAGGGCAGCACATTTAAATTGCACCTCCCCGTGTGGGATAACGGAGGCTGCAATAAACGTAATATTAAGGAGCGCGACGATGGCAAAACAGTTGTTGGTCGTTGATGACGATCCCAGTCTCTTGCTCGCGGTATCGGAAACGCTACGGGCGGAAGGTTACGAGGTGCAGACGGCTCGTCGCGGAAGTGAAGCGATGATCCGCGTTGCCGAATCTCTTCCCGATCTGATCATCAGTGACATTCGCATGCCTGGCATGGATGGCTACGCTTTTGTTCGTAATCTGCGCGCCTCGCCGCGCACGCGTCTCGTACCTATCATCTTCCTCACGGCCAAAGACGAAACGGCCGATCGCATTGCGGGATTTCGTACCGGGGTCGACGCTTACGTCACGAAACCCTTCGAATCGGAAGAGCTGCTGGCTATCGTGAAGAGCATTCTCGACCGAGTACAACGCACTCATTCCGACCTGGCGCGGATGTTTGGAGATCAAGACGACACCGCGATAGACCTTGTACGCGATGAAGAGTTAACAGACGCAGAGTGGCGCGTTGCGGAAGCAGTCGCGCGGGGCCTCTCAAACAAGGAAATTGCTGCTGAGCTAAAGCTCAGTTTACGAACAATTGAAGGTCACATCAGCCGCATTCTCGACAAAAAGAATCTCAGCAACCGCGTGGAATTAGCCCTGCACGTCCGCGAACACCGCCAATCAGATTAACCCGCCTCAAAGGTCAGAGCCACACTAAGCGTCGGGTCAGTACCGTAACGCGGTAGCGTCGGGTCAGTCTCTGCATTCTTGTCACTCATCGACCCGATCCCCCTTATTACGTGTAAATACGGCTCGCCGTCAGGTGTTAACACTCTATTTCCACCTGCCATTTCCCACTAGTCTAGGAGCTGTAAGAAGCGAGGTCACGAAATAAGGAGCGCGTTAGGAATGGCTGTACCGGAGAACCAATACATCGTTCTGCCAGAAACAATCGAAGGAAAAAAAAGAGGAGAAAGATGGTCTGAAGTTCTTAAGCGTTGGCTGGTGAAATGTCCACAGTGTTCTGAAGTTCGGTTAGTCGTAGGCGCACACGAAAACGATGAGTATGTCTGTAAGGATTGTGGACATAGGTTCACCATTAAGTTTTCGGTGGCCACAAAAGAGCTCGGTTAACACAACCTCGCGATGATCACTAATGAAGGAGAAACTACAAATGATTGCTTATCGCGGTCCAACGTTGATTGCTGAGCCCGAACTACGTTGGCCCATTGTACTGTTAGCAGCCGCGATTACTGCGCTACTCGCAATGTTGACGGCGGGTTTGTATTACGTGGCCATGACACAATCCACCGTTAAGTCTGATACGCAGCCGCGGCTCGAACGAGCGTTGCAGGCTGGTCAACCGGAGTTTGAAGAATTTCGCCGG
>DATEWS010000432.1:0-7327 GCA_035257785.1 Pyrinomonadaceae bacterium | reverse complement strand
GAACGCAGAGGGCCGCAGAGAACGCAGAGAGTACTTCTCATTGCCCGGGTCTGCTTTGTTCGAGCAGCAAATAGTTTCCCTTTACGACAACCTTGTCGCCGGCATTGAGGCCGTCGACGATTTCCACGCGGTCATTGTTTTGAATTCCTGCCTGCACCTGGCGCTTCTTGTAACCATTGCCGTCCGCGACGAATACAACTGTCTTCCCCTCGTCATTGAGAACTGCTGATTGCGGAATCGAAATCGCAGCGCGATTCACGTCAGTTACGATTTGCACGTTCGCAAACATATCGGGTTTGAGTCTGCCGTCAGGGTTTGCTACCTCGGTACGAACCTTCACGGTACGCGTGTCAGGATCGACAACGCTGTCCACAAAAATCACTTTTCCTGAGAAGGTCGCTTGCGGAAACGCAGGGACTGTCAGCCTAACTTCCTGTCCGGGTCTCACTCGCTGAAGATCTTTTTCAAAGACATTGGCATCGATCCACACCTGCGACAGATCGATAATCTTGAACAGATTGGCGTCAGTACCCACACTCGCGCCAATCGTCGCATTGCGCTCGACTACAATTCCATCGATTGGCGAGTTGAGTGAAAAAACTGCGCCCAGATCCGTTTTCTTTGTCAACGAGTCAATCGTCGCGTCGTTGATACCGAGTATGAGCAAATGACGGCGCGCAGCGGTCAGCGCGGCCTTGGTCCCATTTACTGAGTTTTCACCCGCGGCCTTGGCCACTTCAAGATCGTGTTCGGCGGCCTGGAGATTTTTGCCGGCAGTGATTTTTTGTTCGTAGAGCAGCTTATTGCGATCGTAGTTTGCCTGGGCGAGTTTGACTTCGGCAGCCGACGATCGAAGAGCATTCTCATAGTCCGCGAGAGCTTTGAGATAGTCAGCCTCAGCTTGGTCGATATCGGCTGATTCGAGATCAGCAAGTCTCTGTCCCTTTCTCACCCTCGTGCCCTGACCAGCATAGAGACGAACGATTCTTCCTTGATTGACTGGACCGATAACTGCGACATGGTTCTCGGGAACGAGAATTTTCCCGGTTGCGGGAATCACGCCCGCGATCGATTGTGGCGCGACGATCTCAGTCACGATGGCGCTGCTCTGTGCCGGTGTTGGCGAACTGTTGGCCCCAGGAGAAGTCGCGGGCGGCGTTTTGTTGCACCCCGTCTGCACGATCGCGCTGAGAAGCGTTATCAATACGATTGTCTGAAGTGTCTTGTGATAAATCATTTTGCTCCTTTCGCGATATGAATCACTTGTGCAGTGGCGTTGCTGTAGCGAGTTCAAGATCAAGCAACGATATCTGGTAATCAAAGAGCGTTTGATAAAACCCGGCGAGCGTGTCGCGTCGTGTGCGAATCGCATCGAGCAAATCGAGCGTTGAACTTTCACCGGCCTTCAACGCGATCTGCGTCATGTTCTGAATGTCGTTGACTTTCGTGATCACGCCGGTTCGATAAAGGTCAACGCGACGTTTTTGCATTTGAAAGGCAACCAACGCTTTATCAACATCGCTCAGCACTTGGTTAGTAAGAAGCTGAGCCTGGTTTTGTGCTTTCCGTTTTTCGATAAGAGCTTTGGCTCGCTCGCCCTGATTGCGATTTGATATGGGCAACTCAATGCCAACACCAAAGTTGTAACTACTGGTGCCGGACGGAACCTGCTCGATGCCGCCGCCTAACGTCAGATCGGGAATGCGCTGGGCGTCTTGCAAACGGATGTTCGCATCAGCAGCACGTTCGCTTAGCTTCGCTGCTTTCAGGTCAGGCCGCGCCGCGAGCGCCATATCGAGCAATTCGTCGTGTGAGAATTGATAGGGCTCATAGTCGATCGTTCCTGTGACGTCGATGTCCATCGTTCGATAGTCGCCACCCAGCGCAAACCGCAGATCGCGTAACGCGACTTCATAATCGCGCTCCGAGTTGGCGACATCAGTATCAAACTTCAGTTTCTCGACTTCGACGCGCTCGAGATCCAGTCCCGAAATCTCGCCGGCATTCACGAGTTCAGTAGTGTGCTTAACGATTTCCGCGAAAGTGGCTTCGTTTTCCCTGGCGAGATTGAGTAACGACTGGTTCAGTACCACTGTGTAGAACTTGCGTTTCAGATCGTTGGTCATTTGCCAGACTGCCATTTGAAACTGTCCGCGAGCCAATTCGGAGTTTGCGTTAGCGACATCGATTCTTTTGCTTCTCTTTCCTCCAAGCTCGATCGTCCGTGAGATGCCGTAGTCGTAAGTTTGTTCTTTGATGAATGGTCCACTGAGGTTTACCGGAAGATCGGAAAGGCCAACTGTAATTTGTGGATTTGGACGCAGCCGCGCGGTGAGTTTCTCGGCGTCGGCGGTTTCGATGTCGTATCGAGCCGCGACTAATTCGAGATTTTGTCGCATGAAGATCTCAAGCGCTTCTGCGAGCGTAATTGGTCTTTTTGAGACAGCCGGCTTCTCCTGGGCCTGGATTCCGGAAACGGCTACTGCAATTAAAGTCACTACAGACAGCAACGTGCGCCACTGATGCATTCCTCACCTCTCTACTGTTTCGTTTCAAACTGCACGGTGATCAGCCGGCCAGCTTAGACCGATGGCTGGCAAGGCAGGCTCACCCGAATCTGAGTCTTTTGAAATCGGTATTACGACAGACCAGTCAAGCTGATGATCTGCAATTTCACTGAATTGAGGTCAGAGAGATGGGGGTCCGCGACCCAGTGCCGGTAGAACTGAAGTTGAGAAATAGGAGATTGCTTCTTGCGAAAGAAATGAGAATTGCTGTTCTGTGTGAGCGACGAGGATTACCTGGACTAAACCGCCGAACAACTGCTGTTGAAACTGGCAGAGCGAGCACTCGTTATGACGAGCATGATCCTGGTATGAAGATTGTGAATCAGTATCACCGGAGACCGCTGTAAGCTGCGAGGGGTTGGCCGAAGAAACTCCGTGGCTATGTGCTGCCTCCACGATCGCGCCATAACCGATCGCGAGCAGTAATAAGTAAGCCAGAACAGGCTGAGTTTTCGAGCGGACGTTCATTATGGTCCACAGACGTTAGCAAGCGGCGGCATAATTTTACTAGAAGGATGAGTGTTAAGGCCACCGACGAACAGGCTTCAGACCAATATCCGAACGTTCAGCGGCTATTTCGACGAAAGCGATTTGATGGTTTTTTCGTCCGCCCAGCCGGGGATTACTTGATACTGAAGAAGCGACGCTTGCTTTCCATCAGATGTCCAGATGAACCGCTCCTGCGCGTTGCCCTTCTCGTAGGTCGTGTTGTAGATCATTCGCACCTGGACCGGAGGGCCTGGAAATAGTTTTGCGAAGGCCATCTGACTGGATTGCTGCTTGCCCCATCTCTCTACAGTCTCTTGCATCGCCGTTAGCGCGTTCTCTTTAGACTGCGCTTGCTGCGTGGCCTGAGCCATCATTGTGTAAAGACCATCATAGTCTCTGCGGTTATAGCGTTCATGGAACTGGTCCACCGCGATCTGCGCCAACTTCTGCTCCTTTTCTTCGTAGACCGGTCGAACTGAAACACAACATGACGCAAGTGCGACGATAACCATCAAAACAAAAATCCAGAGCCGAGTTTTCGTCATAACGAATGATCGGTCCGTGGTGTTCCCATGCCGCCTGGCGGTAAAGCTTTCGGTTGAGATTGAGAGTCTCACCCGCGTGATTAACGTCGCGCGAGATCGGTGATGAGCATTGGGTTCAACCGCTGCTGCTCCTCAATGATCTGTTGGCATGATCGTGACTTCGCTTTTAGAGACGCAAGCTCAGCGCTCGTAATCCCGAATGCTTGAATGAACTCAACCGTGCCATGAGGCGTTTCGATAGCTTGTAGTTCCGGGTCAAGCGTGAACGCCAACCCGACGATGTCCGTGTCAGATTCCAACCGGATTGGACCATTGGCCGGAATCCAGTGATACTCCTCAAACCACTTGCCCGAGTTGAATACGTATCGCGCAAGATTCTGGAGCAGGTTCCACACCCAGTTCGGCTCTTCCGTTGGCGGGAGCGGAGACGCAAGCCGGAAGGTCATCTCGAAACCAAAGCGACTGAAGTCTTTCCCCACCGCTTCTTCGTTGTAGTAGAGCTCGCTGTATCCGTAGGTGCAGAAATGGAGGTGACTGATGCCTCCCGCCTTGCTTTCGTACGCACTCATTCCGTCGATTGGATCTGGACCACCGAGCATTGCTTTGTGGAGTGTGGCCCAGTGGCGCGGGTCCTGCGATCCGTACACCTCTTTGAGGCGCGCGTCGATCGCATCCCAACCTGGGGCCGCATCCGAATCGTCGTAAAGCTCTCGGTATTGGGTGATGTTCATACGTGACGGCTAAATACCTTATGGGAGCCTCGCGCCTTTGGGAATTTGTCCTCGAAAGAACGACTGACGTTGCTCTTGGTTTCCGAGGTTCATCTCAAAAGGAACCCACTGGCCATCTTGTAGCACGGCCATCCACCAATCGCCTTCCACCGCCTCATTGAACTGCCAGAGAATATGATACCCCGCTTCGTTGGTGAAGCCTTCGTTGTCAGCCTGCAATATAGAAGGCGCGGCTAGTCTGATGCACTCTCTGACGTTATCGAGGATCTCCCAGCCGTTCTCGTGATACGCACCGGCGAGGATCTGAAACGCGTAGATACATCGAATACGGGAAAAGTATTCGACCAGCCACTTTGCCGCGTTCGGTGGATTGCATTCTGCAACCTGTTCGGCAAACTCAGCCAACTCCTCTGAGCCAAGAGACTTTTCCTCAACTGGATTCCGCTCGATGCTGGCGATCTCGCGCCCAGCGGAGTGACTCAATATGAGATGTATCCAATCGCTGCTTGTGCCCTGCTGAATTGAAAGCGTTGCTTCCAGATTGTCCTTCTCCAGCGCGGAGTGCAGCACGGACACCGGAACGCAGTCGGTCGAAGTGCTGAGTACACGAACGTAATAGCCCATAATCTAAAGTACTCGTTAGCACCGCCGATTTTCAGCGTTGACGCCAACAACGAAATAGTTAGTTCGACTACCCGTTATTTAGGACCGGCGTGATTTTGAAATTGCGGAGTTCGAGAAAGCCGTACTCAGCGCAAGCTAACACGTCGAAGAAAACTCGTTCAGATGCGATGTTGTAGTAGCAGCGCGCTCGACCGCTTTCGCGCGTCTCGGTTTGCATCTGATAATGACCAGGGCCGCGATATGGCATATAGCGATACCGCCCTGCCTTGCGTGGATATTCGGTTTCCTCAAAGTAGCCGACAGGCATTCCGTTGAAATTAAGCTCTAGTCTCTCTGAATTCATGAGCTACCTTCAGAACGTCTTTGCAAGAGTTGCGGCAATCGCTCCAATCGGAGTAAGTATATCCCTAACCATGAGCGACAAGTCACAACTTCCGAAAATATCCGACTTTCCTCCCGGCACTGAATTCGTGATTAAAGAATTCGATGTGCCGCTGGTGCGGATGCCAGGCGGTCATTGGTCCAACTGGTTCGGGGGTACGCCTCAGCCGTATGACGCAAGCTTCCTGCGCGTAGATAACAACTGGCCTGCTACGTCGTTTGAGGAGTGGGTTGGCATCGTCGCAGCATCAATGTCAGGGAGCTGATTCGATCAGGGGGTTTTCTAACGCACACTTAAAATCCTGACCGACCAAAGGGTAATACACCTTACCGGAGACCTTAACCCTCGTTCCGTAGCCAGCGACGTGTCCATCAGACGTGTGCACCTTGAGGTCCTTGTCGGTGAACTCTTTTGGCGCGAGTTCAACCTGGTTGGCCTGGTTGCCGATCATGGTCTGCACGCCGATAGGCATGCCGGCGTAATCGCCGCCCCCGTAAAGACGCAGCACGACGCTTCTCGTGCCGGTAAACTTTTCCGGGAAGCGAAGGAAGCCGACGACTGCGACTCGCTTGCCTTCGTTAACCTTGTCGCATAATGAGGCAAAGTCTTTCATCTCGCCGGCAGTCGGCGGCTCGGACGAGCCGCCCCCGCACGCAGCACAAAAAATGAGCAGGCCCATGCAGAAGATCCCGCGAAGAGTCATATGATGATTTCCTCGAGCGTCGATGGTTAAAGGGATTCCGACGCGAGCCAGAATATGGCACGACTACGTGCCGGGAGACATAGTGATTTCTAAGCTACGATTTGATGCTTTCTGTTTGGCGGCGGCAATCACAACAATCACGTGCGCATGATTCCATCCTCCAACTTTACTGAATCTCAGCTCGTATTTTCCAGGCGGCAAATCGCGAAAGCAAAACTTTCCATCCGCACCAACAACACAACCCTTGAGCCTGCGCTGTGTTTTTTTCTTCTCTTCACTTTCCGGATACTTCAAGAGCAAGTATTCAGGCTGATCGTAAACCTCTACCAAAACATCAGACACGATTTCACCAGTTTGAGCCTTCACTACTCCCGCGATCTGACGATACTTTCCTGAGATAGTCGTGACTATCATTTCGTTCGCTCCAGCACGCGTCGATTCATCCGAAGCGACACAGAGACATTCGGAACGCGCTGATTGCGGCAAGAGCAGAATGAAACTAAAGAGCAGGAGTAGAACAGAAGTTGGATTCATGGTTGTTTGATTCAGCTATTGCGATTATTCAACCAATCCATATCGTCATACAAAGCACTGGAAATGTCTATCGAGTGGGCCAGAGCTTTCCTAAAGATGGCCGCCTTGGTAGATAAGCATCGCTTACCGTTGGCGCCGCGCTAAGACGACGAAAGCTGCTCCCACGATTAGCAGGAGAGGGCCTAGCCAGGGCATGCGGAGATCAGCCACTCGATGCAAATTAAGTACAGCCGCTACGACAGCCGCAACAAGGAGCAGAATTCCAATCAACCGGAGAACTGGAGGATTCATAAGTTTACCTTCAGAGTCGTGATTAGAAAGAGCGTACTCCCTCTAGAGTAAATTGACGGGCAGGTCAATACCAGGCTGACACGTGAAGTCAGCAGAGTTTCTCCAGCGATTACAGCCGAAGATGGAGAAAAAGGATCAACGACTGGACTCATTCGGCCGCGCTGGCAAGGATGTCGGGCGTTTCACTTTTAACTTCGTGAGCAAAACTCGTTAGGGCTTCAGCTATTCTTTCGAAATACGTCCAAATGAACTCCTGAAGCTCGGGACCTTCGCGCAAGACCGCTTCGAAGGCTGCTAACGCATCACCGGCGAGACCGCTCTTTGCCAACTGTTCGTGAAGTTCGTGAGGAACTCCTTCGCGACGGATATTATTCAGCATATCGCTCAGTTTGGCCGGAGCGAACAGATCGCTATTCCGCATCGTGTCTGCGGCTGCTGATACCGTCCCAGGTAGGTGTGTT
>DATEWS010000431.1:0-5975 GCA_035257785.1 Pyrinomonadaceae bacterium | reverse complement strand
AATGCACTCCAGCCGCGAATGCGTACACCTGATGATGAATGTTTACGGTGAAATAGAGCAGCCCACCCGGAACGAGAATACGCGCCAGTTCGCACAGAATCTTCCGCGGCGACTCCGCATGATCAACTACGTTATCGCAGAGCACCACATCAAAACTCTGATCGGCAAACGGCAGCGACTCACCAACAGCCGCTACCGTTTGTGCGCGTCGCTGCCAACCCGGAAACAGCCTTCCATAACTGACTGCCAGCGGATCAACACCGATTCCGTTTTCCGCTCCAAAGTAGAAGATGAGCCCATGCGCGCCACTACCGACCTCAACCACACGCGCATCAGTTTTGATTGGTTGAAACGTCTCGAGCTTCTCGCGCACCAGTCGTGACGACTGCATCATCGCGGCGATGATTTCCTCTTCTCGTCCGCGAACGTGCTCTGCCTTGCGCTGTTGGTAGGCAAGCTGGCGCTCGAGCGCTCTTTCAGCGAGTCTCTTGCGCGTCGCATCTCCCCAAATCATCTTTTGTGGCTAGAAAGGTTGAACTTTGAAGCTGATATCCGCTGCCGCGGCCGCACTCGTCAACGCCTCAACGCGTATCAGTTGTGCACCTGCTTCAGCATACTCGCGTACATTCTCGGGCGTTATTTTGCCGGTACACTCGATCGCAACTGAACTCGACAATTCCCTTGCTACCGCCGCTAAGGGACCAAATTCCTGCGCGTCGATCACGATCACATCCGCGCCCGCGCCGATCGCTTCACGGACTTCGTTCTCAACCGAAACTTCCACTGCGACTTTGTGCAAGTAGCCGAGCTTTTCTTTCGCCGTCTTCACCGCAGTCGCAACGCCACCAAGGATCGAAACGTGATTCGACGTCACCACTATGCCATCGTCCAAACCGAAGCGGCTGTTGTACCCGCCGCCGAGTTCGACCGCGTATCGCTCGAGTAAACGCAATCCCGGCGTTGTCGCGCGCGTGTCAACGATCTGCGCGCCGGTTCCTTCAACTGCTTTCACGTACTTGTTCGTAAGAGTTGCGATGCCGGAGAGTCGTTGCAGAAGATTCAACGCCACACGTTCAGCCGAGATCAGCACGTCGGCAAATCCGACCATGCGCGCGATCACTTTGCCCGCTTCGACCGGTTCTCCGTCCGAGACAAACGCTTCGAGTTGCTGCTGCGAATCCAGTGTAAGAAAAACTTCTTCGGCGGCTTCAAGTCCGGCGACGATCATGTTCTCGCCCGCAACGAACCGCGCGCGAGCACGCGTGTTCCGTACGATAATCGACTGCGTGGTGATGTCGCCGCGTCCCAGATCTTCGCGCAGGTAGAGACTAATTTGTGAGTAGAGCGCGCCTTCGTCGATCCAGTTCATTGCAGGTTCTCGACTGTCTGCTGAAGTTGCGCGGACTGTTGCGCGATGGCAGCGATGCGATCGCGCACTTCGCTGACTCGTTCAGCCGGTGCGCGCGAGACAAAGTTTGGATTACTGAGTTGCGCTTCGAGCTTTGCGGATTCGTTTTGCAACTTCTCTTGTTCGCGTTGCAACCGGCGACGTTCCTGTTCGAAGTCGATCAAACCTTCGAGTGGTACGGCGAGTTCGGCACCCCCGCCTGTCAACACAGCGCGTGCTGAAGCCTTGGGTGCATCGAGCCGGTCGCTAACGGAAACTTCTGAAGCACGCACCAGCCGTGCGATCTGTTCGCGTGCCGATTCAAACACGCGACGCAGATTCTCGTCAGGTGCGCCAATGACAATCGGAATGCGCTCGCCGGGTTTGATATTCATTTCCGAACGAATATTTCGCACGCGCGAAATCAGTTCGATGATCGCCTGCATCTCCCTATCGGCCTTTTCGTCAATCAACTGCGCGTCGCCTTCAGGATAAGCAGCCAACATCACTGTCGGCCCGGCGCCTTCGTATGCCGCGTGCAGACGCTTCTCGCCCGGCAAACGTTGCCACAACTCTTCAGTGATGTACGGCATGAACGGATGCAAGAGTCTGAGCGCGTGTTCGAGTACGGTCAGCAATCGCGACCGTGCCTCGGTACGCGAGGCGGTGTCCTGCTCGGCAGTGACGTCGGCCTTCGTGAGTTCGATGTACCAGTCACAGAAGTCGTCCCAGAAGAAGTGGTAGAGAGACTGCACTGCGCCGTGAAATTCGTAACTGTCGATCGCCGCATTCAGATCGCGCGCGGTTTTGTTGAGCCGCGAAATGATCCAACGATCGTGAAGTGCGGTTGGCTGCTTGAGTATTTGTTCGTCTACGCCCGCGCCTTCCGAGTTGAGTAAACAGAACCGCGCTGCGTTCCAGATCTTGTTGGCGAAGTTGCGATACGACTCGACCTGCTTCTCATTCCAACGAAGGTCAGTGCTGCCCACTTGTGCAAGCGTCAGACGTGTTGCGTCGACTCCAAACTTATCGAACACGTCGATCGGATCCACGCCGTTCAGCTTTGTCTTCGACATGCGCTGGCCCTGGCTGTCTAGGATCGTTCCGGTGATGAACACGTCCTCGAAGGGTTCTTTGCCGATGAACTTCATTCCGATCATCACCATGCGGGAAACCCACAGGAAGATGATGTCGCGTCCGGTTACCAGCACCGATGTTGGATAAAAGGTTTTCAGGTCGTTGGTGTCGTTGGGCCAGCCGAGCGTTGAGAATGGCCAGAGTTGCGATGAGAACCAGGTGTCGAGCACGTCCTGGTCCTGCGTCAGCTCGCTCGTGCCGGCCTTTTCGCGCGCTTCTTCTTCCGACATCGCGACGATCACTTCACCCTCAGGCGTGTACCACGCAGGGATTTGGTGTCCCCACCAGAGTTGTCGCGAGATGGTCCAATCGCGGAGGTTTTCAAGCCAGTCTGTGTAGACTTTTTTGTACGTTTCGGGTGTGAAGTGCGGTTTCTCTTCGCGCGCCATTAGCTCGAGCGCGAGATCGCGCAGTTGGTCCATCTTCATGAACCATTGCAACGAGATCAAAGGCTCGATGACCGTCTTGCAACGCTCGCACTTTGAGATCGAGAATTCGTAGTCGACAACTTTTTCCAAGAGGCCGAGTGCTTCGAAATCGGCAACCACTTTTTCACGTGCCTGGTAGCGATCGAGTCCGGCGAACTCGGCGCCGGCATCCGCCGTCATCTTCGCGTGCCGATCAATCACGACGACCTGTGGCAGATCGTGACGCAGACCCATCTCGTAGTCGTTTGGATCGTGAGCCGGGGTGATTTTGACAGCGCCGGTGCCGAATTCCGCATCGACGTATTCGTCCACGATCAGCGGAATCTCGCGATTCGTAAGTGGCAGCAGAATCGTCTGGCCCACTAAGTGGCGATAGCGTTCATCGTTTGGATTCACGGCGACAGCAGTATCGCCGAGCATCGTTTCGGGTCGAGTCGTGGCGACGGTCACCCGTGCATCGCTGTTTTTGATCGGATACTGAAGGTAGTAGAGCTTTCCGGCCTGTGGAAGTTTTTCGACTTCGAGATCCGAGAGCACTGTCTGGTCCTGCGGACACCAATTAACGATACGATTGCCGCGATAGATCCAGCCCTCGTCATAGAGACGCACGAACACCTCGCGCACGACGCGCGACATATCTTCGTCCATCGTAAACTTGTCCCGCGACCAATCGACCGACGCACCTTCGCGACGCATCTGCACGGTGATCTGTCCGCCTGATTCACGTTTCCATTGCCAAACGCGTTCGACAAACTTTTCACGCCCGAGATCGTGTCGCGACTTCCCTTCCTTCTTGAGAGCGCGCGAGACCATCAACTGCGTGGAGATTCCCGCGTGGTCCATGCCGGGCAGCCAGAGCGTGCGAAACCCGCGCATCCGTTTGTGCCGCGTCATCACGTCCATGAGGGTGTGTTGCAGCGCGTGGCCCATGTGGAGCGAGCCCGTGACGTTCGGCGGCGGGATGACAATACTGAACACCGGCGCACCCGGATCCTGGTTTATCTCGGGCGCAAAATACCCATTCCTCTCCCAGCGCTCGTAGTGGTGCTTCTCAGCTTCTTTAGGGTCGTACTGTTTGGGGATCTCCATGCGTAACTCTGTGCTTTGTTTGACTTGAAACGAAAAGCCACAGTCTACGATAGAGGGCGCGCAAAGTTCAAAAACAGCCCGCGAGTCCTACTGTCCGAGATTTCTGGCGGTGACGCCAGTCATAAGCTGAAATTTAAGCATGTTCCTCCGTGCACAACATTTGCACTGCTAACGCCGCATGAGGAAACTTCTCTTCCGCACCGCCTTCGCCATCGCGCTGCTCGCTATCGCAAACGTTAGCTCACCAGCAATCACACCCGACGAAGATGACTATCGCTTCGAGACCGAGCGCCGCCTCAATGCGCATGGCGATGAGTTCATGGCGCTGGACCAGACGAAAGACGGCCGCTTTCTGATCGTCGGCACCGAATCCGGCAAGTTGATTATCTGGAGCATCGCCGAACGCCGAATAGTCAAGCAGTTGCAGCAGGGCAGCGCTGTTCATCGTGTGATCGCGCTCAATGACGCTGACACGTTCGTTGCAGCAGGTGGTCCACATAACGGCCCCAGCAACCGCGCCGTCATTCGCAAGTGGCATATCAACACCGGCGACTCTGAGGAATGGAAAGGATTGGCTGACGGATCAGTCATGTCGCTTGCATTTGATCCGAAGAGTGAACTGATTGTCGCGGACACTTTAACCGGAAAACTTGCTGTCTGGAACTCAACCAACGGTGCGCTGGTTACCAAACGCAGCTTCGATGGACCAGCGGCGGGTCTTGCTATCAACGGTAAAGAGATCTATCGCACCCAACTCTCCCTTGACGATGAGGAGGATGTGAAGCCCAACTCGATCGTGAGGTTTCGCATCGATCAACCAAACCATCCCCCGACTGAAATAACGGAAAGCGGAGTTTGGGGACCGCTCGATATTTCACCTGATCGTCGCTTTCTCGCCGCGCGATTATGCACGGAATCCTGTCCGACTATTGTTGTGCGCGATCTTGCAACTAAAAAAACCGTCGCCACCTTTGAGGCGCAGAATTTCGTGTGGTCAGCAGACGGCAGCCTCGTGCTCTTCGATCATGAGGTTGCGAACGCACGGATATCAATCGATGCTCGCGGTCGGGTGACGCGTACTGAGCTATTACAAGCCGCGCAGTGGCACGATTCAGGATCGGCGGCAAACATGACCGCTCAAATTGTTTCCGCAGACGGCTCGATGGCGTGGGAAGTGTTTCAACTCGGCGCCAGTCTCGTCGAGTTGGATCTAAACAAAAAGACGTTCGCTGAACTCTATTCTGTGAAGGGTTATCTCTACGCGATCGACGTTCGTGAGCAATCAGATCTGCTAGCTACAGCGGGCGATGATGAGTTTGTGCGCGTCCGAAAGTTGTCTGACTTGTCGCTGGTGAAAGAGTTCAAAGCCGAGCCGGGAGTTCCTCAAGGCGTTGCGTTGATGGAAGACGGTCGCCACGTTGTGTTCTCAGCAAGTAGTGAGGATAGCGCGACGCGAATCAGCGTCGGTGATCTCAATTCAGGGCAGAGCCGGACGTTGTTCGACGTGCCGGAACCGTTTGTTGGCGTACACACTGCTGTGGGTGGGTTTGTGTACAAACGTGGCAACAACCTTGTGCTCGCAAAATGGACGGACGGAGCGACGATGCGTGAGTATGCGATTGCAGGCGAGCTGGATGCTTTTGCAGTGTCAGCAAACGGAGAATGGCTTGTGGCTGCTAACGAAACGGGCAGTCTGTTTCGCTTCGACATTCGCAAGGGAACTCGATCACCGGTTGGCGCCGAGAGCATCAAAAGTCTTACCGGAGTAACAATCTCCAGCGACGGTCGCTATGTTTACACTACGGAGTTTGAAGCAAAGTTGCGGCAGTGGGATACACAGACAAGCCTGATGACCGAGCTTGGAGCGATTCGAGGCCAGGTGCGAACATTGAGACTATCTCGTGATGAAAAGGAGATCGCGATCGGCGGCAACC
>DATEWS010000430.1:0-5065 GCA_035257785.1 Pyrinomonadaceae bacterium | reverse complement strand
GATTTTGTCGGACAGCACCGCTTCGGCTGCTGCTGTTTGGTCAACTGGAAACCCCAAAATCGATAATCTCATCCGTTACTACGGCAAGCAGTATGGCGTCGATCCTTTCCTGATTTATTGCACGATGTCGCAGGAATCCGGGTTTACTACGGGCGCGACCAGTCCTAAAGGTGCGATGGGCCTGATGCAGCTCATGCCGGGCACTGCCGCTCGTTACGGTGTGACGAATCCGTACGACGTTGGCCAGAGCATCATGGGTGGCACGCGTTATCTGAAAGATCTACTGAAGATGTTCAACGGCCGTGTCGACCTGGCGCTGGCCGGGTATAACGCGGGCGAAGGCGCGGTCATGAAGTACGGCAACAGCATTCCGCCTTACGAAGAGACGCGCAACTACGTGAAGCTCATTCTCAAACGCTACACCCGGAAACCGACGTCTTGATCTTGTTTTAGCCACAAAAAGGCACAAAAGGCTCAGAAAACAGAAATCTTCTTTTATGAGTCTTTTGTGCCTTTTGTGGTTAAATTTCCATCAAGTCTTTTCCCACTATAATCTGGCCTTTAAAGTGTTTCCGGATGTCCGCGGACCACTGTTCGTCAGTGATCGATGCGTCATCACCGGGAACGAAGTGCGTCAGCACGAGTGTCTTAACACCAGCCTGCGCCGCGATCTTGCCGACGTCTTCAGGTAACGTATGCGCCACCATCAGGTGTTCGCGCAATCGTTTCGCATTTGGCAAGCGCTTGAGCAACGCTTCGATGCCAGGCAGATACATGACCTCGTGCACGAGCACGTCCGCGCCTTTCGCAAACTCACCGAGCTCGGGTGCGTAAGCAGTGTCGCCGGAGATAACCACCGACCGATCCTTTGCGTCGAAACGATAAGCATACGAGTCCTTGATCGGTGGATGACGCACAACACACATGCTGACCTTAACGTCGTTATTCGTTAGCACAACACCCGGCTTACTGATCTCGTGCGTCGTTACGAGCTTGCGCGGATCAGTGCGACCTTCGTCGACGATACGCACGTCAATATCAAACTTTTGATAGTCGAAAAACTGCTCGGCCATCTTTGTCAGTCCGGGTGGTCCATACGCGTCGATCTGTGCGGGCAAGCCCGTGATCCATGTGTTATAGAGCAACGGTCCAAACTCGAGATTGTGATCGGAATGATGATGCGTGATAAATATGTAGCGCAGCCGGTCGAGCGGAACCCCCGCAGTTATCAATTGCTTCGTCACGCCGTAACCGCAGTCAATCAGGTAGGGGACGTCGTTGATCACAAGCAGCGTGGCGGGATTACTGCGGCCGACCTCGCCGACGCGTGGTCCACCCTTCGTGCCGAGCAGCACGATGCGCGTTGACTTGTTCTGTTGAGCGAAGTTGCTGCGACTCAAAAGCGTTTGTGAAACCATAAATGCTGTGGCACGCGTCAGGAATTCTCTACGTGTAGTTATCATAACGAAGGAGCCGAATATGAAACGATTTCACGTCTTGCTGTTTGTTCTGTTCGTAGCCGGGATGGTGCGTGGTGACGCGAGTGTAACACGTGAACAGGACCCGCTCGTCGTAAATGCGAGTACGATTGCGTTGAAACTCGAAAACTCTCGCGTGCGCGTGCTCGAGGCGACTCTCAAACCCGGCGTTAAAGAAAAGACTCACTCGCACCCGGCGTACGTGATTTATGTGATCGCTGGTGGCAAGTTTCGCAATCACGCGCAGGATGGAACTGTGACTGACGGCGAGTTCAAGACAGGCGACGTGATCTATCGCGAACCGGTAACACACTGGGCCGAGAACATTGGGGATACGACGATCCGGCTCGAGTTAGTTGAACTCAAGAATTAGGCGGGTTGGTCGTTAAGGCGCCGGAGGGTGTCGGCGAGAGTAGCCGCGCGATGAGTTGATGCATCCGGTCGAGATCGATCGGTTTGGTTAAATAACCTGAGACGCCTGCGTCATAAGCGGCGCGTTGAAAACCTTCCGTGCCGAAAGCCGTGATGGCGACGATCGGTACGTCGCGCAGCGCCTCCGTATCAAGAATCCTGCGCGTTGCGCCCAAGCCATCCAGAGTAGGCAAATTAATATCCATCAGTATGAGGTTGGGCATTGTATGCGTGGCGACTGTGACCGCGTCTTCACCGTTGTTGGCGGTCACGACTCTGTAACCCTGTGTCTGTAAAGCGAGACTGATCATCGCCACGTTGTCGGCCGAATCGTCGACGACGAGGATCAAAAACTTCGGCTCGATCGGTTCCTCTGGTCGCGAGACTTCGTTGAGGGGAGGAAGTCCCGAGGTGGCGAAAGGATCTTTAAGTTCCATATAGGGCGATTATACAGAAGCCGCCGATTCTCGCGAATAAACGCGGATTAGATTCGCGTTTATCTGTGAAAATCCGCGGCAGAATTATTCGTAGCGTAGCGCCACTAATGGATCGACCTTTGCCGCGCGGCGGGCGGGGATATAGCAGGCGAGGAAGGCTGCAACGGCCAACAAAAACGAGATCAAGATAAACGTGAACGGATCCGTCGCGCTCGTGTTGAATAACAAGCTGTGCATCAGACGCGTCAACGCAATCGCACCGGCCACGCCGATAGAGACGCCAACTAACGTCAATTTCATTCCGCGTCCTACGATCAGGTTGAATACATCGCGCGCGCTCGCACCTAACGCCATTCGCACTCCAATCTCGTGCGTTCGCGTTTGCACGAGAAAGGCCATCACGCCGTAAATTCCGATCAACGCCAGCAGCAACGCTCCACCAGCAAAGACCGCGAACAACATAGCATACAAACGCGGCTGCCAAATCGATTCAGCGACAACCTCCTCCATCGTCGCAACCTCGCTGACCGGCAGATCCGGATCGAGTTGGGCCACTTCGCGTCGAACAGCGCCGATGAAGTCATGTGGATTAACAGAAGTGCGTGCTACCAGAGACATGCTCGGCACCGGAACCTTCTGATGCGGCAAATAGACACTCGGTCTCGTTTCCTCCTGCACACTCTGATCCCTGACAGTATTCACGACGCCGACGATCGTGTACCAGGGTTCGTTATCTTCCGGTGGTCCAAATCGAACACGCTTCCCGAGTGGACTCTCGTTGGGCCAATACTGGCGTGCCAGTCGCTCTTCGATGATCGTCACGTTAAGCGCGTCTTTCGTGTCTGCGTCGTTGAAGTCGCGACCCGCAAGTAGCGTGATGCCCATCGTGCGAAAGTAGTCAGGCTCAACTACCGTGTGTTGAACCGTCGGCGTCTGGCCAATGGAAGCCACTGGATAACCTTCCACCGTCAGACCCCGGCCCCAGTTGCTCCCGCCCAACGGCAACGTGCGCGTTGCACTCGCTGCTTCCACGCCGGGAAGATTACGCACGCGCTCTATCAACTGCTTGAAGAATGCGGTGCGCTGATCGTTTTCGGTGTATTTCGCGCGCGGCAGACTTATCGTTGCCGTTAGCACATTCTTTGGATTCAATCCGATGTTCACGCGTCGCAAACGCAAAAAGCTTTGGATCATCAAACCAGCGCCGACGAGCAGCACGAGCGACATCGCGATCTCAGTTACAACCAACACACTGCGGGCTCGGCTGCGAACGCCGGAGTTGCCTCGACCTCCTTCTTTCAGCGTGTCGTTGAGATCGACGCGCGAAGTTTGTAGTGCGGGCACGGCGCCAAAGATCAGACCAGTCAACAGAGTGATCGCGAGAGTGAAACCCAGCACGCGGAAATCGAGGTCGAAGTTCATCCAGAACGGCAAATCAATGGGAATGGCAGTCAACAACAGATGCAGTGCCCAGAGAGAAAGAAGGAAGCCGAGCGCTCCGCCGGCGACGGCCAACAACAGACTCTCTACCAGAAGTTGCCGGATGACTCGCCAACGACTCGCGCCCAACGCCGTGCGCAATGCAAACTCTTTTTGTCTCGCCGTAGCACGCGCGAGCATGAGGTTCGCGACATTCACACATGCCACGAGCAACACGCAACCAACAACACCGAGCAAAATCAGGAGTCCAGTGCGATAGTCGCCGGAAAGATTATCGTGCAGCCTCTTTACGGTGACGCCGAGACCTTCGTTTGTCACCGGGTTCTGTTCCTGGATGTGCGCGGCGACATTGTTCATATCAGCCCGCGCCTGTTCAATAGTGACACCATCTTTCAAACGGGCAATAACTTCGAGACCGTGATCGTTGCGCGTGTAGACTTTGGTGGAGAAGGCAAGCGGTACCCAGAGGTCTGAGAGTTCAGGAAATCTAAAACCGCGGGGCATCACGCCGATGATCGTGCGCGAACTGCTGCTGATCGTAATCTTTTGCCCGATGACGTTTGGATTGCCGGCGAAATTTCGTTGCCACAAATCGTAGCCGAGGATAACGACCGCGTCTTCTTCGGGTCGATCTTCGTTTAAGGTAAAAGTGCGGCCGAGTATTGGCGAAACGTGCAGAGTTTCGAACAGCCCGTAAGACACGCGGCCGCCGCGAATCTCGATCGGTTCACCGCCGACGGTCATCGCAAATCTGCCGGTTCCGAAGTGAGTGGCAACGCGTTCAAACACAGTATTCTGTTCACGCCAATCGAGAAAGTCAGGGTACGACACGCCAATCGAGTTGTTGCTTTCTCTGATGGCGGTTGTATCGACGACCGCGAGCCGATCGGACTGAGGATAGGGAAGTGGTCGCAGCAGAATGCCGTTAGCGAAACTGAAGATCGCAGTATTTGCGCCGATGCCCAGAGCGAGGGTGAGGACAACAACGATAGTGAAGGCGTAATTTTTCAAAAGCACGCGCACGCCGTAGGAAATGTCACGCACGATATTGTCGATGAAACCAACGCCACGGGCGCTGCGACATTCTTCCTTCGACTGATCCACGCCGCCAAAAGATCGCAACGCTGCGTAGCGCGCGTCTTCAGACGTCATGCCGCCTCGGATATTCTGGTCGATCTCGCGTTCGAGGTGAAAACGCATCTCCGCATCAAGCTCTTCATCCATTTCGGCTTTATGAGTGAGCGCGCGCCAGCGACGTGACAGGTCTTTTAAATTCACTTTAAGTCCTCACGCATCTCG
>DATEWS010000429.1:0-3748 GCA_035257785.1 Pyrinomonadaceae bacterium | reverse complement strand
CGGCGCTGGTCCGGCCGTTACCGCCGCCGGTGTGTTCGCCGACCTACTTCGTCTCGCTTCCTTCCTCGGCGCACCACAATGAACCACGGATGACACAGAATGAGATCCGGATTTTTGTCCGCGTAATCCGCGGCTTACACCACTGCGTTGCGGGCGATGACCTCGCGATAGAAGTCGGCGCTCAGCTTCGGAGTGCGCTTCTGGGTTGCGTAATCAACGTAGTGAATGCCAAAGCGATTGGTGTAGCCGTCGGCCCACTCGAAGTTGTCCATCAAACTCCATAAAAAGTAGCCACGCACCGGCACGCCCTCGCGCGTGGCGCGTTGAAGTTTCGTTAGATAACTGCGCAGGAACGTGACGCGGTCAAGATCGTAGACACGTCCGTCAGCCGCCGGCTCATCCGCAGCCGAACAACCATTCTCAGTGATGTAAATGTCCTTCACGTTCCAAAGCTTCGCGACGTGACGCGGTCCCCAGTAAAGGGCTTCGGGGGTAACGAGAAGCCACGGCGATGGTGCACGCGGAAACGACTTCGGGCGCGGCACATGCGCGTAGCCAACCGGCTGAGACTCGTCAGCGCGAACGAACTCACTCGTGTAGATATTGATGCCGACAAAGTCGAGTGGCGACGAAATGATTTTCAAATCTTCGGCCGTGAACTTCGGTGCATCAGCGCCTGCCGACTGCAAATACCAGTCGGTATACTTCCCTTCCTGAATCACAGTCAGATACTGCGCGTTCATCTCGCGAAACGCGCTCTCGGCCGCCTTGATGTGGGCCGGCGTCTCGATTACAGGCGAGGCGATCGTGATGTTTTCAGCGAGTCCGATCTTCGTGCCCGGTTTCGCAGCCGCGCGAATCGCTTGCACCGCGAGACCGTGGCCCAACACCGCGTGATGGCGCGTCTGGTTCAGTCGCTGACCGGTGAGTTTCAAACCCGGCGCATGAATTCCCCAGCGATAACCGACTTCAATGAACGCGCCAAACTCGTTGATAGTAAAAATGTGCTTCACTCGATCGGTGAGCCGAGCAGCAACGTAGCCAGCGTAGTCTGCGAACGCCTTCGACGTTTCGCGTCCTTCCCAACCACCAAAACGATCCTGCAACGACTGCGGCAAATCCCAGTGGTAGAACGTGGCGAACGGTTGAATTCCATTTGCTAACAACTCATCGACGAGACGGTTGTAAAAGTCGAGTCCCTTCGGATTTGGTGGACCATCACCGTTGGGAAACACGCGCGGCCAGGCAATCGAGAAACGATACGCCTTGACGCCGAGCGACTTCATCAACTGCACGTCGCTTTTATAGAGATGATAGTGGTCGTTCGCTACGTCACCAGTTGCGTTGTCAACGACCTTGCCGGGTGTGTGCGAGAAAGTGTCCCAGATCGAAGGACCGCGCCCGTCTTCCTTGACGGCGCCTTCGACTTGATACGAAGCGGTCGCGGTGCCCCAGATGAAACCTGCCGGGAACGCGCGCGCCGCGTCGCTTTGTGTTGCCTGCGGTACCGTAGCTCCGGAGCCAAAAGCCGGGAGGTTAGCTGTTGAAGCGAGTGCCGCAGCGCCTGCGACTTTCGCGAATGTCCTTCGGGAAACTTTTTTGCTCACGTTAGATCATCTCCTGATTTTTCAGTATCGCTGAATGGATTACTAATAACGCCCGGCGGTAATGCCGGGCCAGTCGTCAGTTCGAAAAGGCGAGGCGGGTAGGCCTGCCTTGTTGTAGAGATTCGCGATCGGGTTGTCGGCCCAAGCGTAACGGACCGCAACCGGCTTTGAGATTTTGGGACTCGAGACGATCACCGTGTCGCCCTCGATGCGGGCGTCGGCCCAGACGAAATGGCGATCCTCTCCCGCGAGTGCAAAACCTTTCAGTGGACCACCATCGATCGTCTTCAAACCATCTGCATACTTGAAACGAATGCGCACCTCGTTGCCCTCGATCGTGAATCGATCAAAGAGCGGTCCTGAAGGGATCACCTTTTGCTTGTAAGTATCAGCCAGAGCCCACGCAGCTAAACGTCGGCCGACATCGAGTTTGTTACGCGGGTGAATATCGTTCTCATCTCCGATATCGATCGTTACAGCCATTCCGGTTTGCGGCTCGCGCAGAGTCATCATTTGCGCTTCGCGTAACTCGGCCCAGTCGCTCTCGTCAGGTTCCGCTTTGTTGGCGTGCCAGTTAGCAAGCTGCACGAAGTAGAACGGGAAGTTGTTGCCCCACGCGCTTCGCCAATCACGGATCATCGTGGGGAAAAGAGTTCGATATTGATAAGCACGCCCGGCGTTGCTCTCGCCCTGGTACCAGATGACACCGCGAATCGCAACGTTCACGAGCGGCGCGATCATCGCGTTGTAAAGCACACTCGGATTGTTCTGGTTACTCACGCCGATGGCTTCCGGACGCGAGCCCCAGTCAGGATGCTTCGGTTCGAGAGCCTGCTCGATTTTGTAATCCCAAACTCCGCGCAACGTCAGTGGTTCTGACTCGGTTGGTCCAATCGAGAAAGCACCGCCACGACTGAAGCCACCCTCACCCGCGCTATCGAAAACGCGCACTGCGATCACATTTCGTCCCGCGCGCACAAGCGAGCCGGGTACGACATACTTACGTGGAACCATGTAACTGTTCGGAGTGTCTCTGCCGGTTGAACCTACTTTTGTGCCGTTGAAGTAAGTGACGTCCTGGTCGTCGATCGGTGGAAGATTCAGAACGAGATCCTTACCAGACCACGATGCGGGCAACTCTACGTCTTTGCGAAACCAGACAGCGCCATCGATAAGCAGTCCCGCCGTCTCGAACTGTTTTGGCAAATCCATCCTCGACCAGTCGGCAGTTGACGTTGCGGGATCTGCGTAGCCCAAAGCCTCGCCTTTGTTACCGCCGTCGATGTAAAGATTTTTTTCTTCCCACGCGGCGAGTGCGCGCGCGTAAGCTTCTTTGGCCTGCGGCAACGCGTTCAAGCTGCTTTCGTACTTGTCGAGGATGGGTTTGAGTTCGGGTGATGAGAGGAGTGCGTCGTGCCTGGTCCATGCTTCAGCGGGTGTGCCACCCCACGAGCTGTGAATTAGTCCGATCGGAACTTTCAATTGTTGATAGAGCTCGCGACCAAAGAAGTATCCGACGGCTGAGAAGTGTGCGGCGTCATCTGGTGTGGTGATGAGCCAGTGGCCTTCGACATCCGCGAGTGGCGTTGACGAAGTGTTTTTCGTCACTGTGAATAATCTGATCTCAGGATAGTTCGCCTGGGCGACTGTTTCTGCGCCGCCGGTAGTGTTGACGAGTGGCCATTCCATGTTTGACTGGCCTGAGCAAAGCCAGACCTCGCCGACGAGAACGTTTTTGATCGTCACGACGTTGTCGCCTTTGACCGTGAGCTCGAATGGTCCGCCTGCTTTTGATGGATCGAGCCAGGCTTGCCAGCGGCCCTGGGCGTCGGCGACGGTGCTGGCGGATTTATCTTTGAGCGTAACCGTGACACGCTCGCTCGGCTTCGCGTTTCCCCAGATGCGGACCTTCACTCCCTGCTGGAGCACCATGTTGTCGCTGATGATCGCCGGCAGACGCACCTCGCCGTTTGCGACGCTGAAAATGGCGAGCACCAGGATCAATTTCAAGAGGTTTGTTGCATGACCGGACATAAGTGGGCGCGACTGTCCTTATTAGTATTTAAGAAGATGCAAATGCAGGGAACGCGGTGATTTTCTACTAAGTGGGGCGCAGATTCAAGCTTTCTCTGCGTATCTCT
>DATEWS010000428.1:0-3492 GCA_035257785.1 Pyrinomonadaceae bacterium | reverse complement strand
GGCGTCGGCGGCGGAATAATTCTCGACGGCAAGTTATGGCGCGGCGTCGATGGCGCCGCGGCGGAGATCGGGCACATGTGTGTCGATCCCTTCGGCGGAGTGGCGTGTACTTGCGGCAGTCGCGGTTGTCTCGAAGTCTTCGCCTCAGCGACCGCGATCGTGCGTATGACGCGTGAGGCGAGTCCGCGTTATCCAGATTCGATTTTGCAGGGCAACGACAACCGCACGGCATCGATGATCTTCGACGCCGGGAAACAAGGCGACGAACTGGCACTCGAGATCTTTCGACGCATGGGTGTCTATCTCGGCATCGGGCTCGCAAATTTAATCAACATTCTCAATCCGGAGATGATCGTTCTTGGCGGCGGCGTCATGAATGGTTGGGATCTGTTTGAAAAACACATGCACCAGCAGGTCGAAGAGCGCGCCTTTCCCTTGCTGGCAGCGCGCGTGAAGATCGAGCGCGCGAAGTGCGGTGATGATGCGGGCTTGCTCGGCGCCGCTCGCTTGGCTCTATCCACAGATTACACAGATGACGTAAAAAAATCTGTGTAATCGGTGGATAACAACTATGAAACTCTTTCTGATACTCATCGTCGGTTTAGCCAGTTCAACCGTCTTCGCGCAGGACATCACCACACTCGACAAGATCGGTCCGGTCGTCAGTCTGCAACGAACCGACAAAGGCGTCACTCTAAATTGCCAGGACAACTCGCAGGTCCAGATCTCAGTTCTCGCATCAGATCTAATTCGCGTCAGAGCATCATTCACAAAACCAATCCCGCCACGCGATCACTCATGGGCCATCGCGAAGGAGGATTGGACCACCACACGTTGGAACTCTAACGAAACATCAGACTCGATCACGATCACGACCGGCGAACTCGAAGTCACTATTCGCCGTTCACCATTGCTGATCGAATTTCGCGACGCGCACACGCATCAACTCATCAACGCCGACGAGCGGCCGATGTCTTACGACGCGAACGGACGTCTCGCGAGCATGATGTTTGATCCAAAGGCGGGAATGTTTGTCGCTGCTTCGAAGAAGCTCGGTTTTGACGAACACTTCTACGGTCTCGGCGAAAAGGCCGCGCGCCTCGACAAACGCCGCAGTTCGTTCGTCAACTGGAATTCCGACACGCCCGGCTACACCGAAGGCAAAGATCCGATCTACCAGACGATTCCGTTCTACATCGGCCTGCAACGCGGTATCGCGTACGGCATTTTCTTCGACAATAGCTATCGCAGCTATTTCGATTTCGGAAAGTCGTCGCAGCAGCGCGCATGGTTTGGCGCGGAGGGCGGTGAGCTCAATTACTACTTCTTCTATGGTCCCTCGATCAAAAAGATTCTCGGTCGCTACGCGGATCTCACGGGCCACATGCCGCTGCCGCCGCTCTGGGCGCTCGGCAATCAACAGAGTCGCTGGAGTTATTATCCCGACACGATGGTCGAGGAAGTTGTGAGTGAGTATCGCAAACGCGATCTGCCGCTCGATGTGGTCCATCTCGACATTGACTACATGAACGGCTACCGCGTCTTCACTTTCAACAAGGAACGTTTTCCGGATCCCAGGGCGCTCACCGAGAAACTCGGACGCCAGGGTGTGAAGGTCGTAACGATCGTCGATCCCGGCATCAAGTATCCGCTCGATAAAAACGAGCGTTATCACGCTTTCGACGAGGGATTGGAGAAGAAGTTTTTCCAGCACCGTCGAAATGGAGATCTCTTTGTACCGCGCGTTTGGCCCGGTGAGAGCGTGTTTGTCGACTACACGATCCCGGACGCGCGGCGCTGGTGGGGCGACCTGCATCGCGTGTACACCGACAATGGCATCGCCGGAATCTGGAACGACATGAACGAGCCGTCTGACTTCGTCGATCAGACGGGCAAGAACCAACTGGACGTTGTTAGTTACGACGAAGGCGAGAAGACAACGCACGCCAGGAATCGCAACACGTTCGCGCTCCTGATGTCGCGCGCGACGTACGAAGGACTCGAACGCCTGCGACCCGATCGCCGTCCTTACGTCATCACGCGCGCGGCTTATGCCGGCATTCAGCGTTACGCGACGATGTGGACCGGCGACACGAACAGCACATGGGACGCGCTCGCGCTGAACATTCCAATGTTTACGTCGCTGGGTTTGTCGGGAGAGCCGTTTGTGGGCAGCGACGTTGGTGGATTTATCGGGCGCGGCAACGGCGAGTTGCTGGTTCGTTCGTATCAGGTAAGTTTTCTAGCGCCATTCTGTCGCAATCACAAGGTTATCGATGGTTACGATCAGGAGCCATGGCGCTTTGGGAAGTATTACGAAGACATCATTCGCAAATATTTGAAACTGCGTTACGCGCTGCTGCCGTTTCTATACACGCAGTTGGAAGAAGCGCACGGATCCGGCGTGCCTCCGTTTCGGCCCCTCGTCCTCAACTACCAGGATGATCCGAGCACTTACAATCTCGACGATCAGTTCATGATCGGCGACGATCTGCTCGTCGCTCCGATTCTCAAGCCCGATGTTACCCGGCGACTGGTCTACTTACCCGCGGGCACGTGGTTCGATTATTGGACCAACAAAAAATACACTGGCGGCACGATGATCAGCGTTGACGCTCCACTCGACGTCGTGCCGATGTTTGTGCGTGGCGGCGCGATGATTCCGCTTGGTCCGTCGATGAACTATGTCGGCGAAAAACCTGCGGATCCGATCACGGTTAAGATCTATCCGGACCCGAGTGGCTCAGCATCCGGCACTCTCTACGAAGACGACGGGCTCAGTCCGGCTTACAAAAAGGGCGCCTTCCGTCGAACGAGTTTCACCGTCCGACGCGGTTCAAATGTGTCGTTCAAAACAGAAGGCACATACAACCCCGGTCCGCGGAAAATTAACTTTGTATCAGCCACGGATGAACGCAGATGAACACGGATCAAATCATCGGATGCCACGCGTACCTGCCGCCGGTCCAGAAGATTATGCCCGCAGTTCCATCCAGCTTTTCGCGAATGACGTCGCCTTGCAATCGAGGCAGCGTTTTCTTCAATTCGCGACCTGGCTGCGTTGCTAATTCGTTTCCGACTGAATTCGTCAGTAAATAAGTTTGCCGCGCCATCTGATTGCGCCAACCTTCGCGATCGACTCCGTGGATCACAGCCAATAAGAGATCGTCACGTCTGATCGTGGGACGAATCTTGGCAGCCCCGCGTGGATCTTCGAGAATCCAGTTGACATATTCGCTGTTGAGCTCAGTCAGTTTCGCGGCCGCCGGCTTCACCACGATCGCGATGTCTTCAGACTTGTCACCGTTGAAATCACCGACGAGGAAAGGCGCGGAACTGTCAACGGTCACCGCCTTCTCATAGTTCCTCAAGATCGCCTCGCGCAATTCGGCTTCGCCTGGTTTTGGTTTAGGCGCGTGGACCGGTTCGCTTGATGTAGAAGCGACAGGCGCGGGCGCAGCACCGCTTCTGCTTACCGTTTCCATTTTTGCA
>DATEWS010000427.1:0-11473 GCA_035257785.1 Pyrinomonadaceae bacterium | reverse complement strand
GCAATGCCGTTCACGTCAACACAGGCGCCGCTCGCGTATTAGTTCTTGCCACAAAAAGGCACAAAGGAGTAGCAGGAGCAGGTATCAGGAGGCCGGCTTCTCCTGCCGACTGCTCCTGCACCCAATTTGATTTAGGAGGTGGACCATGAGTCGAACCGTTTCTATCGTAGTGTTGATATTAGCGATTGTTTTCGCGGCGAGTGCCCAGGAACGTCCGGCTGACGCTGCGGCAATCCGCGCGCACATCGAGAGTATCTTCCAGGCCTTTATTGATGGCGATCAGGATAAGATCTTCGCGACGCACTCCGAAGATTGGCGCGGATTTCTCGAGGGTTCGCACGCGCCAATCAAGGGCATCGACGATTACATGCGCGCGAACGGCATCGAATGGCCACGACCCGCGAACGCACCGAAGTTGACGCCTTATCTTCCAAAAGATACGACGTACAAAGTCTTCGATTTCGACGTACATTTCTATGGTCCGGAACTCGGGGTCGCTTCGTTCTTTGGCGAGTTTCAAAGAAAAGACGGTGACACGACGATCACTCTGCGACGCTTTCGCATCATGGACGTGTACGCGAAGCGAAAAGGAGGTTGGATACAAGTCGCGTCGCACACGGTAATCGATCCTGATTGGCGCGCGGCGCAGATGTCGCGGCCGACGGCAATCACGCCGCCGATGCGTCAACGAATACTCGCAGCGCGCGAAGCAGTGTGGAAAGCGTGGTTCGCAAACGATCGCGCAACATTGGAGAAATTGATCCCGGAAGAGACCATCGCGATCAATGACGGTGGCGAGGGTTGGTCCGATCGCGCTGCGGTGCTGGATGGTGCGAAGCGATTTGCCGAGAGTGGTGGGAAGCTGGTGCGACTCGAATTTCCGAAGACGGAGATTCAGGTCTACGGCAACACCGTGATCATCTACACCACTTATCTCTACGAGACCGAGGTTAACGGGAATCGCAAAACGTCAAACGGACGCGCGACTGAAATGTTTGTCAGACGCGGAGACGATCTCGTGAATGTTGGGTGGCACATGGACTCGGGAAAGTGAGCCACGGATAACACAGATCAACGCGGATCTTATTTGATGGTGATGGTCATTGTGTAAGGGCTGCTCTTTTCACCGTCACCTTCGACGAGTATGAGGTAGTCGCCGGTCTCCGGAAGCGTTCCAGTCCAACTCCGCGTGTTATCCGCAAGCGAATCTGTTGTTTTATAAGTCATGAGCATGAATCTGATTGACTTGCGCGGCGCTGTTAGTTGAATGGTCATCGTCTGTCCGGCGCGAGCGCCAACGATAAGCGTGTCAGACAACACGAGTGATACAGTGCCCTGGATCGTAGTTGACGACGTGCCGCGTTTGAACTGCACGCGACGCGAAGCGGGTTTCGTTTCGCCGGTGTCCGTTCGAGTGATGGTCGCGCGTGCTTCGCGATATTGTTTGCCGTCAAACTTGTAGATCGTGCTCGAAGTAGAGGCCGCGTTTTCGCGTGCTTCGACCTTCACGTCAGCGTAACCGTTTGTCGAAGTCTTCAGTACTTCGACACCGAGACCGGCAGCGCCATCGAGAATCAGTTCATACCCAGTGGCGCTCTGGCGATAAAGAAAAACCGAGCAGTTGACCATGCCACACGTACACGGAGTCGAGAGTTCGACTTCGTACTCCGAAACACCATCACGATTCAGGTCAACTTCGTCAACATACAATTTCTCTTCCGCCGCCCGGAGTCCGCCTTCTTCTTTTTCGATGCAGTCGCGCTCGCCGCTGTCTTTCAGCACTTGCGGGAAGAGCCGGCTCCGAACTTCCTTCGGCGCTTCACGTTGGGTGTGCGTCTGCGAGTTCGTGTTCAGTGTCGCCCCGGTAAGACTGAAAATGATCAGTAGAGCGGCCAGCTTATGGGTCATCGCGGTTCTCCTTAAATACATAACGCGTAATTCGCGCTCGAAAAGTAATAAAAGTGTCAGCGCGGGTCACCACCCGTTCGGATAGTTTTTACTTAACACTCAGATCGATAGGCGTTCGCAGCCGTTCCGCAAATTGATCTACATACGAGTTCCAACTCTCAGCGGACGTGATCTTCCCCGCCTGATCCCACGCAAAACCGGCCCAGTAAGTAGCAGGCGTTGCGATTCCCGGTTTCAACACGATGAGATGATTCAACTTATCTTCGGCCTCTTTATCTATAGCTCGCGGAACGGCGACGATCGCGAGGCCCTGCATTCCGAGATTCTTTTCCATCGGCTCCCAGATAGCGAGCCAGCCATGTTCCGCATTGAACTGCTTCTGCTCGTCTTTGACTTTCTTCAAACCAATCGCGAGTGCGAGTGAATCACTTCCGCCACTCGTCTGAAAATACGGAGTGAAACGATTCAACTGGGTGCCGGCGTCGAGCGCCACACGCAAGATCTGCGACACCTTGGTTCCGTTGACGTCCACGGGCTCATATACGAGTTCGAACATTACGCGGATTGGTCCATTGGCGAGCACGCGTGAGTCGACAAAGTTTGTAGGAATGTAGAGTTGTCCATTGGACCAGATGCCGTTTCCGCCACAGCCGCGCGTTGGACCAGCAGAGTACGCGTCAACACCTTCACCTTGATCGGCGTGGTAGTTGTCGACCATATACCAGTCGTTGATAACGAGTCTTTCGGTACGCTTGGACCAGATGTCGATGGCGCTGCTCGTGAGTGGTTCGCCTTTCCAGGTGATGAGTGCTTTGCCGTAAGTGCGATGCGCAATGCGATCGTTTTCCCACGCAAAGTCGTCAAAACGCTCGCGCACGAAGCGGCCGTACGCGCGGAAGTCTTCCTTCGTGTATTCGCGTTTCTTACCGGCAGTGATAGTGAAGGTTTTCGATTCGTTCGGAGCGAAATCAGTCTGGAAGATCAGCAAGTCTGGTTTGTGATAATCGTCGTAGTCAGTGTCGACAGCCTGGCAAAGCACTTCTTTACCGGTCGCATCGCGCACGTGAAGTTTTGTCAGATCTTTTTCGCCGAGTATCGCGAGCGCCTGCGCAGTTAATTCGATCGTCTCACTGGGCCGCGCAAGCTTGAGTTTATTAACTGCGGTGACGGTAAGTTGTACTGGCGGAGTCGTATTGGCTTTAACAAAAAAACCTCCCAGGGCGAGAACCAAAACAACAAGCGTAACCTTCATCCAGCGCTCCTCGACTGAAGTATTAGCTAACGGCCGGAGGATTCTACACCGTGAACTCGGTTTTGTGATCGCCGTGCTAGCTCCGCCGTTGGGCTGTTGGTCCAACTCAGCGCTCCCTCGGAGCAAAAAACGGGGTGCCGTATTCGGAGGCGTTACTGCGCTGTTTGGTGCAGGTGGTCACTTTTAAGGCAAGAATAAAAGAGGCAGGCGCCGGGGCCTGCCTCCACTTGAAAGAACAGCATGTGTAAACCCTAGTAATCGATCTTTCCAACCGCCGTTAGCTCATACGCTCCGGTGATGAAGTTCTGGATGACCACGACGGAGATGCTGCCGGTGGCGTTCGCGAATTTGCCGGTGCCGCCAGCGAAATGGAAGATGCCGCCGCCGATACCAGTCGTGAGATCCATCGACGTCTCGGCGCTGTTGAAGACAGTCTCGAGTTTGTCGCCGTCGGCCGCCGTAAACGTAGCCTGACCGCTCGGATGGACCAGAGTCGGATTGTCGGGATCGGGATTGAAAGTGACCTGACCGGCGTTGGTAAACAAACCCAAATGAGTTCCATTACCGGTGCCGGTGACGTTCGCCACTGGCACACCCGAGCCGGGAATGATGGCAGCGATTCCCTTTCCGCTACAAGAAAAAGGGCGTTCCTGCGCGCCAACCGGAATGTTTCCAGCCAAAAGAATAAGAGCGAGTGCGAGCATTTTGATGTTGAGGAACCGTTTCATTGTCTTTCTTCTCCTAAAATAAAAAAATCATTGTCTTACGTCTTAGTGTGGTTCGGATTCACAAAACATCACACCAAATTCTGAAATCACCTATCATCTACAAAGCTATACCCCCAGGCGCTGGCATTAAGCGCACTACTTTCGAGGAGCTAATCGATGGGATGTGACGTCAGCTTATTAGCCGGGATTGAGATATTTGAACTTTTACACGGCGACGATAAACGTGCGCTCGCGGACGTCGTCGACGCCATAAAACTAAACCCTGCCGAAACACTCTTCCACGCGGGTGAACCGGGCGACGCGTTGTTCGTAGTTCGCTCCGGTTCAATCGAACTCTTCATCAAAGACACGGCCGGTCAGAAGATCGTATTGACTGTGGCCGAAGCCGGCGATCTCTTTGGTGAGCTCTCGTTACTCGACAGTGGACCACGTACAGCAACTGCGATTGCACTGACTGAAACAGAACTACTTGTTCTCGATCGCGACGATCTGCTGCTGCTCTTTCAGAAGCGACCAGACGCAGCGCTTCACATGCTCGCGGCGATGAGCGCCATGACGCGCAAAGCGGACGAACTGTTGCGCACGCGCGTCTCACGCAACGTCAACGAAGAGATGGAGGAACACAGCACTCCGTTACAGCGGGTGGCCGACTGGATCGCGTGGTTCAGTGGCAGCATGCCTTTTCTCATTATCAATGGCGCATGGTTTGTCATTTGGATTCTGCTCAATACCATGCCGTTCGGCTTCACGAAGTTTGATCCATACCCGTTCGGCCTGCTCACTATGATCGTTTCATTAGAAGCAATCTTTCTCTCGTGCTTTGTACTCGTGAGCCAGAATCGCCAGGCCGAAAAAGATCGTGTGCGCGCGGATATTGAGTATGAGGTGAACGTCAAAGCAGAGATGGAAGTGGCTCACCTGCATGAAAAGACCGATCGCATTTACGAGAACATGCTGGCGCGTTTTACTAGACTGGAAAAACTGTGTGTGACTAAAAATTAACGCTAACGACACAAAGCTACACGCAGCTCTCAGCGATACTTCCGTCACTCGGAGGAGGTACGAACAGTATGCGTTGGAGAGGTGAACGTCAGAGCACGAATATCGAAGACCGTCGCGGAGTTTCCGTGGGTAGAGTCGCAGCGGGTGGCGGTCTGGGAACGCTGTTGTTGATGGTCCTGGCGCTCGTGTTCGGTGTCGATCCGCGACAATTCCTGGATCAGTCGCCGAACAGTCCTCCAGCGCAGGTGCAAACCTCGCGGCCACAGAATGCTGAAGAGGAAGAACTGAAACAATTTGTCGCGGTGGTGCTGGCGAAGTCGGAAGATGTTTGGACCGACGTGTTTCGTCAGAACGGACGACAGTATCGCGAACCGACGCTCGTTCTCTTCACGGACCAGGTGCGATCAGCTTGTGGCATTGCCGGCGCGGCGGTTGGTCCATTCTACTGTCCTGGCGATGAAAAGGTTTACATCGATCTCGCTTTCTATGAACAACTGCGCCGCGAGTTTCAAGCGCCTGGAGATTTTGCGCAGGCTTACGTTGTTGCGCATGAAGTTGGTCACCACGTTCAGAAACTTCTCGGCATCTCGGATCGAGTTGAGGCGATGCAACGCAGAGTGAGCGAAGTTGAAGCTAACCAGTTGTCGGTGCGATTGGAATTGCAAGCTGACTACTTTGCCGGCGTGTTCGCGCGACACGTTCAGAATCAGGGACTGCTTGAAGCGGGCGACATCGAGGAAGCGTTAAGAGCGGCGACCGCAGTCGGCGACGATCAGATTCAGCGCCGGACCGCCGGGTTCGTAGTGCCCGATTCATTTACGCACGGCACGTCAGAGCAACGGTTGCGTTGGTTCAAGAGAGGTTATGACACCGGCGACATGCGCGCTGGCGACACCTTCAACACCAGGGATCTGTAGACACAAAGAGGCACAAAACGAAAAACTGTTTGTGCCTTATGTGCCTTTTTGTGGCCCAAGACCCGGCTTTATGTCCACTCTTTGGTCACACCGTTGATCTTGTACCTGAGATTGTAATTCGCTGAAAACCACGGCGTGTGGCCGTGAGTGTCCTTATACTTGTCGTAGCTGTCCGTCGTCATCCATTTGGTCAGCCAGTAGGTTGTCTGTGGCCCAGCGTGAAAGAACGTTTCGCCGTTGTTGGGGTTGACCATGTCAAACTCGAGTTCCGTTTGCAGCTCGGGGTAGGGCCACCAAAGGTGCTCATCACCTAAATCCGCAACATGGGCTAGCATCCAATCCGCCATTTTCTGGGGCATGAACGGAATCGTGGACGGAGGCGGCTTACCAGGGATTCTGTGATAGATGCCGACTTCGGCGCCAATCCCGCCCGGAAAGTCGTCCCGGCCCAGGAATTTTTGACACCAACCTATCCAGAGTTGAATCACGATAGGTTCGCCGTTAATGGTCTCGTTAATGACCTCGGTGGAGTAATCGGGCCACCAGATCGCAGAAAAGCATGGCAAGTTTCGACAAGCCTCTTTCCACTCAGGCGAGGTTTCGTTGAATTCGTACCCATCTTCGACGTATCGAACTGTTGGGCTGAACATATGAGGTCCTCCTTACGTGGGCCTGTGCAGTCTTCGAAACGCGTCGGAGAGTATTACTGTACGAAAACAAAAGTCAATGTTTTGAATTCTGATCACTGGATCTTATCTGTCAATTGATTCCTGCAACGGGTGGTTCGGCGCTGCCTCGTTCGCGCCGAGGATCGGGGAGCACAAGCCTATGAGTGTCCCTTCGATGCTGCGGACATAAGCCACCGTCTGGCCCCACGGCATGACCTTCGGTTCGGCGATAACGAAAGCGCCGGCCGCGGCCGCCCGAGCGAACGCCGCCGCCACATCGTCCGTGTAGAAGGCGACCTCAACTCCGGACGGCCCTCCGTCCGATGGACGCACGTAACGGCCGGGCATCAGCACCTCGGCAAATCCGTGCGACGCAAACGACAAGATCGGAGGCACGCCGGGCGCACCGCCCGTATCCAGTTCAGCGAATTGCAGCGCCTCGTCGAAGAAGCGCGTTCCAAAGCCGAAGGCGCAGCGGTAAAAGTCGAGCACCGCAGGAACATCGTCCACGTACAGGCAAGTGCCGGCAAGCCTCATGACGATTATCTCCTTCGCAGGCAGTCAACGGTCTTTATCGAACTGGTAACAGATGCCGTCGAGTATTTTGTCGAAAACGTCTGCAGCTTCTTTGGAGTCGGTTTCGTAGTCGTAAATGTCGAATAAGGAAAGCGCGCCAAAGTAGCGCCAGTATTTTCCGTCCTTCGTTACACCGCGCCAGTCAATCCCAAACGAAGTGCGGCGATAGGAATAATGTTCGAGACCCTGGAGAATTTCACCTGGAGGGTATGCGTCACCATACACGTTGCCCAGACCGCCGCGTAGCCAGCCCGTTTTACCGTTCTTCGCGTAACCGATGTGATAGTAAACGTAGTCAGTGTCTACGCCGGTTTTGAACTTCAATTCTTTCGGCACTGTGAGCCGAAGAAATCTTCCAACGAATCTACTGCCCTTGACCTTTGCGTCACTGCAACGAGGAACATCCAAGACGCTGGTCTCCTTCTCCGGTTCGAGAGTGATGTCGAGAGTTGACGGCGTTGGACTGATCGAAACAAGTTTAGGAACGAATCCCTTCTTATCGATCCAAAGAGTGTTCCAATAACGCAAGAAGTCCGCTGCGATTTTGAAGTGACCGGTGTCGTCAGTTTTAGCAAGTCTGTCTACCCGAACACCGCTGATAGGTTCACCTTGAGGCGTTCTGACGCGACCCTCGATTGTAATGACCTGCGCAGTCGCATTCACGACGCAAAACAAGATGAGCGCGAACGGTAAGAGTAAGTATCGAGGGTTAACATAAAGCATATGATTACATCCGTGCCGGCACTGGCTTCGGACTGCCTTGTAGTTGCACTGGCAATTCCGGTGCACAACAAATCTTATCCAAACGCCGTCGATCTTGCTGCATTGTAGCGTCATTCGCCAACCACTCCCGCACATCCATCAGCACCTTAGCCGCGTTCTCATCCTTCGGAGTCGAAACCTTGTAGTGCATCCAGATTCCTTCCCGCCGCGCCTCGACAATACCCGCTCGACGTAAATAAGCAAGATGCCGGCTAATCTTTGGCTGATTAGTTTTCAGTATCTCCACGAAGAAACAAACGCAGACTTCCTGATCCCCGATGAGGTTGATGATTCGTAGCCGCGTTGAATCCGCCAATGCTCGAAAGAACAACTCACGATCGAAGGGTTTCTCTTTTCTTGTCATAACCACCTAATGCTAACACATATACATGCGCCTTGACATATGTCTATATTTGCCGGATACTGCACTGCATATGTGCTTGTGCGTATATGTAAGCTTGATGGAATCCGATAAGGAGTAACTGAAAATGCAAAACGAACAAAAGCAGGTAAGGGCGCTAAAGGCGCATCTTGCCTTGAACGTCAAGGACGTGGCAGCGAGTCTCGATTTTTATCGAAAACTCCTGGGCATTGAGCCGAGCAAGGTGCGAACAGGTTACGCAAAATTCGACGTGCAAAATCCGCCGCTGAATCTGACGCTAAATCAGCACGCTTTTAACGAACGCGGTGCGCTCTCGCACTTGGGAATTCAGGTCGCGTCTACCGGCGATGTTCTCGCCATTCGTGAGCGATGGACCGAGGCTGGCTTGTTAACGCGGGACGAAATGCAAACAAATTGCTGTTACGCACTACAGGACAAGACCTGGGTACGCGACCCCGATGGTAACGAGTGGGAAGTGTTCGTCGTGCTTGAGGACAATCTTTCCGAAACCGCCCCTTGCGAGTGCGCGACAAAACCAGACGACGGAGTGAGTACCACCGAAGCTCTGAAAGCCGAAAGCGCGGCTGCGTGCTGTGCGCCCACACCGATCGGAGTCAAGAATGCGTCAGCCGTTAGCCAAGCGGGTTGTTGCTGAGGCGTTGGGAACTTTTTTCTTGCTGGCAGCAGTGGTTGGGTCGGGCATCATGGGCGAGCGCCTTGCAGACGGAAATACAGCGCTGGCCCTGCTCGCCAACACTGCGGCCACAGGAGCTGCACTTGTCGCTTTGATCATTAGTTTCGGTCCGATGTCAGGTGCTCACTTTAATCCAGTGGTGACGCTCTCTTTTGCTTGCCGAGGTGATCTGTTTTGGCGCGATGTTCCGCTCTATTTGCTCGCTCAATTCGTGGGTGGAATCGGCGGCGTTATTGCGGCAAATGTGATGTTCGGTTTGTCACCAGTTTTTATTTCCAATCACGCTAGAGCGGGGATGGCGCAACTAATCAGTGAATTCATTGCCACACTCGGATTATTGAGTGTGATCCTCGCGACCAGCCGCTCGACCGTTGCCGTTGTCGCGGTTGCCGTCGGCGCTTACATAACTGCGGCCTACTGGTTTACGGCTTCGACTTCTTTTGCTAATCCGGCAGTAACCGTCGCCCGTGCCTTGAGCGATACGTTTGCGGGAATCCGCCCGGTTGATGTACCTGGGTTCGTCCTAGTTCAACTCGCAGGTGGTGTCGCTGCTACGGTCCTGTTTCGATGGCTAATGCCGGCTCAAAATGGCGAGCGCAAGGTGTAAATTCCAGAGGAGAATTAAGGCTACGATGGACAGCAAACCATACAAATTTTTATTCCTGTGCACGGGCAATTCGGCCCGCAGCATTTTAGGCGAGTATCTGCTGAGGCAGCTCGGCGGGCCACGCTTCCAGGTATTCAGTGCTGGATCATTCCCAACTGGAAAAGTAAATCCTCTGGCCGTTCAGATCTTGAAGGATGTTTACAACATCGATGCGTCCGAAGCTCGGAGTAAATCCTGGGAAGAATTCAAAGACGTAGATTTTGATTTTGTCATTACCGTTTGCGACAACGCTCGCGAGGCGTGTCCAATCTGGCCGGGTCGCCCAATCGTCGCGCACTGGTCAAGTCCCGATCCAGCGGCGATAGAGGGGACCCATGAACAAAAGTATCGCGCGTTTAAGGAAGTGGCTTTTCAGATTAACCGCAGACTACAACTATTCACATCGCTGCCATTAGATGAGCTGGACCGGCTCAAACTGGCTGCGGCTGTTCAGGAGATTGGATCAAGTTGACCTGCGGAGAATGAGGAAAACATGAACTGCGAAAACATTGCTATTACTAACGCTTCAGCGGACGATCTGCGAGACATTTTGGACCTACTCTCGCAGGTTCAATTGCCCCACGATGGAGTCGCGGAAAATGTCAAAAGTTTTCTCGTTGCCAGAGACGAAACATTACGACTCATCGCGACGATCGGGCTGGAACGACACGGCAATACTGCGCTACTGAGATCCGCTGCGGTTGCGCCGGAATTTCAGAGCTGCGGAGTTGGGTCTCGATTGACCGAAAAACTCCTTGAAGGGGCGACAAATAATGGCGTGGAAAGGGTCGTACTTCTGACCTCTACAGCGAGCGAATTCTTTGCCCGTCGTTTCGGATTTTCTGAAACCTCCCGCACCGACTTCGACACAGAGTTAGCAGCATCATCGGAATGGAATCTGCCCCGGTGTTCAAGCGCGGTGTGTATGAGTCTCGCTTTGAAATGACTTTGCATTCTTTAAAGAGCAGTTCTGGACCGACTCGTTGTCAACAAAGATTCACAATGATTCATGATTACTTAACAAGTGTTTCAATGAGTTGAGGACGTACAAGCGAAGAGGTGAAACGATATCACCCTATTCGTTGAATGTTTCCCGCTCATCATGCTGGCTGAGCAACATTCTCCGCGATCAGCTCTTGAACCTATCTACTGAAATCCGCCACTCATTATCGCGCAGACCTTCCTGTGCGGAAGAGAGGATTGGCTCATCGATGATCTCGTTCTCTTCGTTCAGCCAGCCGGCGAACCAGCTCTGGCCCCCGACGAGGTTTTCCACGTTAAGCAACACCCTCTTGTGAACCTTGAAGTCAATGGGACGCCAAGTATCCGGAAGCTGTCCGCGGTCGAGCAAGTGGTTGAGGGCCGAGTCGATCTTATCGCCGAAGGGGGCCTTCACCGTGCAAGACTCAAAATCGAAGTCGTTGTCGTCGTACTCGAGCCGGTACTCTATGTAGCCGCTCTCGCCACCGACCTGCGTAAAGTGCGCGTTGATCCACTGCACATAGAACGCGGCTTCCAGCTCGTCGAGCCGGTTTCCCGTGTCACCTGATGGTTGGTTGATCGCTTGGTTGAGTCGCTCGAAAAACTCCTGCCGGCCCAACTCATCCTGGTCCAGGTAATCAGACTCCAGATCGGCTTGCAGCAGGTCGCGGTTCTCATTGGAGACGCCTGCCTCCATCCACGCGTCGATTGCCGCACGTTGATCCTTGATCCAGTCGCCGAGATTAAGACTCTGACTCGCCCTGCCTGCTCGTTCAAGCTCCTCCGTTGTAACGTCGAAAAATGCTTTCGCTTGGCTTAACCCGGGCACCCTGGAGACGAGTTCTTCGACGGCCATCTGAAACCCTCTGCTAACGAGCGTGCCGAGAAGATCAGGGTCGGCATCCTGTCCCGAGGCGAACGACATGGTCGTTTCGAATTGGGCCAACGCATTAAGCA
>DATEWS010000426.1:0-4056 GCA_035257785.1 Pyrinomonadaceae bacterium | reverse complement strand
AAGAAGCCGTGCCGTTTCTTCCGATCTTGCAGGAAGCGCTTTGGCTGGAGCGCAAGGTGCAAGTTACTTATGAACGTGGACCGGGCTCTGAAGCAGTGCAACGACTGATCGCGCCGTTCGGACTCGTCGCGAAAGGAAGTGCCTGGTATCTCGTCGGCGCTGTTGACGGCCACGTGCGTAGTTATCGAGTGTCGCGGATCAGGCAGGCCGAAGTTTTGAATGAGCACGCAGACATTCCTGCCGATTTCGATCTCGCAACTTTCTGGGAGCAGTCGGCGACGACATTCAAATCAAATGTGCCGAACTACCTCGCGCAGTTCTGGGTTTCACCCGAGGTTTGGTTGCGTTTGAGTTTTGCCGGACGTTTTGCTCGAGTCACAGAGACTGATGAAACTGATGCACGTGGTTGGCGAAAGTTCGTGATTGGTTTTGATGTTGAAGAGATGGCGTGTGAGTACGCGGTCTCGTTTGGTCCATATCTCGAAGTCATCGAACCACAATCCTTGCGCGAAAAAGTAATAAACATGGCGCAAGCGACGCTGGATTTTTATCGAACCATTTCCAAGCCACGAACGGTTTAGCGACGAATCTGTGTAATCCGTGGCAAAGACACGACCGTGGCGATCTTCGCGGCGTTAAATAGGGCTGGAGGTCACGTGCTTTCTGTAAACGCGAGGTATTTCTCAGTAGCTCTCGTAATCATCCGTTGCTCTGATTTGTTCAACGGTCGCAAGACGTTCAAGTTGATCTTCGCCGGCTCGCGTTTCCATGTGCCCACGGCTCTGCCATTTACAATTATCGTTGGTCCAAGGCCTCCCTCGCGTTCCTTGTAGGCAACGAAATACTCATCAAAAGCCGGCAACAGATGACACGGATGAGCAATCCGATTTGGAACCGGTGTAATCCGTGTTTCCTTTTCAGCAGCGAGTTCGATACCGCGTCTCGCGTCAGCGGTTGTGAGACCGGACCACCAGATAAAGTCGCGCAACGTCGCTGGTCCATGACTCCTGAAATAACGCCGCGTGAGTTTTGCCAAAGCATCGTCGCGGCTCAGTGGTTTCGCTGGCGGTACGCGCTCTTCGAGTAGCGCGTAAGTAAACTGTTTTCCTATTCGTGGTCCACTGCATACAATCCCATCCAACTCCGCGCGCAGCAGTATATGTGCGAGCCTCACGCCGTCATCGGCTGCCACGCCTGATTTATTGAGCGCAGCTTTCAACGTGGCGCGGGTCAGATGTTTTCCGCCCCGCAGAGCATTGGTCAAGATCCGGTTGGATCGTTTGAAGACTGCGTCATCGAGCTCAAACATGCGATAGCCTGAACTACTCCTTCGATTTACCTGGGGCGCCGTCAACTGGAGCAGCCAGCGAATATCTTCAGGCGCGACGAAGTGCCACGTCGGCCGCAGCAAATGCGTGCGGAGTATTCGGCCTTTGTTGAAAGCCTCTTCAATCTGCGCCTGCGTCGCGTGGCGCATTCGCAACGCCAGCGCCCACTTCGCTGCACCGTAGTCCTGCGCCTGCACCGCGCCGAGCCAGCGCACAACATCAGCCGGGTTCTCCAGCTCCGACGCAGAAAGTTTTTGATTGTGAAGTCGTTGGCGAAGAACGTCTGACGTGTTCATTCGGTTCGCGTCAAGCAGCGTCGGTTTCAGGGATCAACTCGCGCGCGAGACGCCGCAGGATTTCAGCCACTTCCTCTCTCTTTTTCGGCGACCACTCCGGCCACATCTCCGCGAGATGTTCGCGACGCGCCGCCACGAGACGGTTATACATTTCACAGCCCGCGCCTGTTAGCTGATACACATTAGCAACGGAATCGGGTTCAATCAACGCCTTATTCAAGAGCTCGCTAGTCGCAGCTGCTACTTTTGTCGCGTCACATTTTCCTCTTCGGCACAGCTCGTTAACATCCACGCGCGGCTCGCGCTCGATCTGGACCAGCAGCCACGCCGCATTCGGACTCAATTCGACACCCGAACGCGTCACGATCGCCGCGATATACCGACGCCGCACATCTCGATCTGCTAGCACAGACAACCCGCGCAATAGCTCCCTGCGTGAATCGGTGTCCGCCGGCATCGCAAACGTATGCGCAATCTCACCGCCGATGTCTGTCTCTGCGGCGGCGGCGATCGTTTCGCGCAGCGGACGTTCAGGCAATAACAACGCGAAGATCAATCCGAGCAATGCGATGGCTGCGGCGACGAGAAAAACCGTTCCGAGCGAGGCGACGAACGCTTCGGTATAGGCAGCGCGAACTGATGGCGTGAGTGCGGCGAGTTCCTGCGGGCTGATTGAGTTGAATCCCGAGGAACCGGGCATGAGACGTAGCGAGTTTACCGTCAACTGCGTGGCGAGAATTGCGCCGAGCAGCGCCGTGCCCAGCGATCCGCCGATGAATCGAAACAGGATCGCGTTCGACGTAGCCACGCCGAGATCGCGATAGTCGACTGCGTTCTGGACTGCGATGATCAGCATCTGCATTACGAAGCCAAGGCCGATTCCGAGCAGCAACATATACGAGGCCACGAGGAGCGCATTCGTCTGCGCCGTCATTCGTGAAATGAGAAACAGCGCAATCGTAACGATAGTCGTGCCGATGATCGGAAAGCGTTTGTATTTACCAGTGCGACTTGCGAGCTGTCCGGCGAGAATCGACGTCAACAAAGTTCCGCCCATCAACGGCACCATGCGCAATCCCGATTCGGTAGGGCTGAGTCCCTTAACAATCTGGAGAAACACCGGAAGATAAGTGACTGAGCCGAGCAGCGCGAAACCGACAATGAGTCCGACAACTGAAGTCACCCAAACATCGCGCATGCGAAACAGTCGTAACGGCAGGACGGGTTCGCTTGCTCTTCGTTCAACGAGAATGAAGGCGATTAGACTAACCACTGAGATCACAACTAGGGCGATCATGAGCGGTGATGACCATGAGTATTCGGTGCCGCCCAGATCTGTGACGAGGACGATCGAGGCGAGCGAAAGGGCGAGCAGTCCGGCGCCGAGATAATCGATCGCGTGACGTGCGAATGAACTTTGCGCGGGTAGCGTCGCCGCCAGCACAATCAACGCGATGATTCCGACCGGCAAGTTGATGTAGAAGATCCAACGCCAGGTCCAATGCGTGGTGAAATAACCGCCGAGTAATGGACCAGCGATTGAAGCGACTCCGAAAGCCGCGCCAAAAATTCCCTGGTATCGCCCGCGTTGACGCGGCGGCACCACGTCCGCGACCACTGCCTGCGTCGTCACCATGAGTCCGCCGCCACCGAGCCCCTGAATCGCGCGAAAGATGATCAGGTGACTCATCGATTGACTCAAACCGCACAACGCCGAGCCGATCAGGAAGATGACGATCGCAACTTGTAGCACACGTTTGCGACCGTAAAGATCGCCGAGCTTGCCGTAGATCGGTGTGACGATTGTTTGTGCGAGCAGGTATGCAGTGACGACCCAGGAGATATGGGCCAGGCCGCCAAACTCGCCGACGATCGTCGGCAGCGCGGTGGCGACAATCGTCGAGTCGAGCGCGGCGAGGAGCATCACGAGCAGTAGTCCGCCAAAGACGACGAGCACGTTGTCGTGTGCGACTTGCGGTGTTATTTCGACAGGAGCGGCAGCTTGCATGGCAACGGGTTACGCGTGGTCCTTCATTTCCGCAACGCCGGCCTGCCGCGCGCAATTCGCGCAACAGTAAAACGAGCCGCCGGCCTCCATGCCGTGGCCGACGATCTTGCAACCGCAGTGATCGCAAACGGGCGCGAGCTTGTGAATCGCGCATTCGAAACTGTCAAAGGTGTGACGGGAACCGGAGGTGACGACTTCGAAGGATAGATGATAGTCGTTACCGCACACTTCGCATTTTGCCATCTCGAAAGTCTCCTTTGCGCAATCCGTTGCACTGTTTGTGCCGCTTAACAAAAGCCGCCTGGCGTCCGCAGAGATGTCTTGAATTGCAACAATCGCGATGAGTCACGAAACTAATTGGTACATCTCTGCGGCCCTCTGCGGATCTCTGCGTTCTCTGCGTGAAACAGCCCCTTTAACGCAG
>DATEWS010000425.1:0-8431 GCA_035257785.1 Pyrinomonadaceae bacterium | reverse complement strand
AAGATTGAATAGATTCACTTACGACCCGACGCTATCGCGTTACGGTACTGACCTCCTCCAACAATGATTTGCGGTCTTGAAGAAGAGCCACCGCAGAAGTGAACAAGGTGAAAAAAATTGACGCAACAGTTCGCCAAGAATCAGACGCTCCAACGGCGTCATCGCTTCACGCGCAAACCAAATCTAGCCGACGTTAAAGCTGCCGGACATGACATGCTCCGGTTGGTGAATCGCCGGATCCTGCTCAGCATCCTCTCCGATCGTCAGCCAATCTCACGTGCAGAGATCGCCAAAATCAGTGGTCTCAACAAAGCAACTATCTCGACCATCACCGGAGAGTTACTCAAAGACGCATGCATCATCGAAGAAGGTTCAGGACGAACTACACCAATCGGCGGCAAACCGCCAACACCTCTGCGACTCAACGCGAAGCGCTTCGGCCTGTTCGGCGTTGACATTCGCGCTGATGAGACCGTGCTCGCCCTGAGCGATTTCAATAATCGTATTGTCTCGCGTGTAAGTTTCGAGACCGGTTCAGTCGCCTCGTCGTTCTTGAACAGGATCGGCAAGGAGATTCGCAAGCTGCGCACGAAGCACGATTCGTTCATCGAGTTTCCCGGGATCGGCGTTAGCTTGCCGGGTCTCGTCGATAACCAGAGTGGGAAGTTTCTACTTTCCGTGGTCCTGCCATGGCGCGATGTCCCGGTAGTAAATCTGCTGGAGAAAGCGACGAGTCTTCCGGTGATTATCGACAATTCGGCGCGTTGTTCAGCGCTCGCTGAGATCTGGCACGGCAAAGCTCAGTACGCGCATGTTCGCAATCTGCTTTATGTGAGTGTCAGTACTGGTCTCGCGTGCGGCGTTGTTATCGATGGCGGTCTGTATCGCGGTGGCACCAATACCGCCGGTCAATTTGGACATATTCCGATCGACGTGAATGGACCAGATTGCCGGTGCGGGCAAAGAGGCTGCTGGGACCTTTACGCTTCGGACAAGGCTACGCTTAAACGTTACGCCGATCTACGAGGCGCAAACGGCAAGCGAGTTTCGACCATGCGAAAGCTCGTCGAGCTTGTCGAAGCCGGAGATGGTGCGGCGACAGAAGCCGTCCGTGAATCGGCTCGCTATCTCGGCATTGGAATTACCGGTCTCATCAACGGGCTCGATCCTGAGGTCGTGGTGATCGGAGGTGAAATCACGAAAGCATGGGGCGTGATTGAACCGATCATCGTGGAAGAAACAAAGCGAAACTTGCTGGCGCCTCGTTCGCTTAGCGTCGCGATTAGACCATCAGCGTTTGAAGTTCGTCCGAGTCTCAAAGGCGCGTTGACGTTAATACAAAACAGTTTGTTGTCGGTTCCACACATGGGCTAGATGACTCGAAGGCACTACAGTTTGGATGAACTGAATTCGAGGTTTGTGGGAGGTTTAATTCCCGCAGCGCCGGTGATGTTCGATCGTGAACATCGTTTTCACGAAGCCGCTCATGAGTCGTACGTGTCGTGGATGAGCTCGCAGGCGATCGCTGGTGTTGCAGTCTGGGCGCATACCGGAAGAGGACTGTTGCTCGATGACGAAACGGCGCAACGCGTGATGCGACAGTGGCGCGCAGGAGTCGTTGATGAGCCGTTGATCGCCGGTGTCGGTGCCCACGCAGACTCTGAAGACGCGACGAGCGCGACGCTCGCGATGGCCCAGACCGCCGCCGATTACGGTGCGGACGCGTTACTCGTTTATCCGCCTTCGTGGTTGAAGCATCACGAGCTAAGAGATTCACTCATAGTCAAACACCACGAGCAGCTTTCAAAACTCGGGTTGCCGCTGGTGCTGTTTTATTTGTACGAAGCTGCGGGCGGAGTTCGTTACACCGAAACCGTTTTGGACGAACTCTTAACTCTGCCGAATGTCATCGGCATCAAGATGGCAACGCTCGACAGTGTGATGACCTACCAGGACGTTGCCAATCACATTCAATCGCGACATCCCGACAAGCTGCTGATCACCGGTGAGGATCGTTTCCTCGGCTACAGCTTACGTCGCGGTGCGAGAGCGGCGCTGATCGGAATGGGCGCTGTGTGTTCCGATCTTCAGGCTGAATTGATCGATGCGCATTTCGCCGGTAAGGCCGAGCGATTTCTCGAACTGTCGGATCTGGTCGATCGTCTGGCCGAAGTTCTTTTCATTCACCCGATGGAAGGTTACATCGGTCGCATTCTTTATGCGCTCGCGAAGCTGGGAGTGATTTCCGCAGAGGCCGCAAACGATCCGTGGGGGCCCGCATTAACTGCGACTGAGCTCGACAACATCGACGCATTACTGAACACGCTGAGCGTGGAAGTTGGCTAATGTTCTCTTTTATTCACGGACATCCGGAAATTGACTCTCGCGATCGAGCAGCCCTGGTTCGGGACTATGAGCGTTTCCGCGCCGGCTTACCGGACGACCTGGAAAACCATGTTCGTGAGCAATACCAGATCGACCTGAGCACCGAGTACGGCGGTCGTGTAATCAAAAATCCGTTTGGCAAAGCGTCCGGTCAACTCTCGCTGAATCTCTCGCAAGTGCGCCGCGATTGCGAAGAGCAGTTAGGCTTCATTGTCCTCAAGTCGATCATCGCTGAAGACGCCTCAGGCGCGCAGTCGATGAGTGAATGGGCGATTGAAGAAACGCGAATGGTGGTCGAACGAATCACCGGCAGCGATAAGACGGAAGGGTGGACCGTTTCGTGGAAGGGACGGGGCTGGTACGAAACGTTTGCAAAGTATTTAGAGTTTTTCGACGAAGCGTTGTCGGCGGCGCGTGCGGCTTCAGTATTAGTGGTGCCTTCGTGCAAATACCACTTGCCGAGTGCGGCTGAGAGTTTTTGGAAGACTGGTGAATACGAATACACGACCCGGTGCCTCATCGATGTGTGGCGACGTCACCACGCAGATGCGCCGATGTTGATTGAAAAGGATTTTAGTCCGACTTTGGCCGGTTCCGATCGGGCTGCGCAGGCCGAGATGATCATTGAATGGCTGACACGCGTGACCTCTTTGATCAGGCAAGGTGCGGCTCCCGCGAAAGTCAGTATCGGGCTGAAAGTCTTCAACGCGATCCTTGATGATGCATTTCAACTCGAGATGTTGCGCGCCATCAATGAGAAGTGTTCGGGTGATGCGGTTCCTGATTTTTTAGTCTATGCAAATCGACTATTCGATCCGGATCGCGAATTCGATGGAGTACGCGGGATTGCCTACGGTGGACCAGATTTAAGCGCGCGCAATTTGAGCGTGCTGGCTCAACTGCGTTTACTCGAACGACAGGGAGCGATTCCTGTTTGCAAGTTGCCGATCAGTGCTACCGGAAACATCGTGTCGGGACGCATTGCCGCTGAGTACCTGCTGCGTGGGGCAAGCAGTTTTCAGATTCACACTTTCTTTCAACTGCCGAGCGGTGAGTACGGTATGAAAACCGGCGGCAAGACAGCGCGCGCGTTGCTTGAGCTTTACTTTCATCCGGACGAAGGACTGATTGCATGGCTCTTACATCTGCGTCGTTTGCTGGATTGGCCCAGCGACTGGAACGTGAAGCAGATGGCTGAGTTTTTTATGCAACCGGCCAACAACGTTTGGTTGGAACATGCATCGGCAGTGAATTGAATGATCGCAATTCGTCCGTTGTTTGAATCCGACATTCCTTCGGCTATGCAACTGAAGGAAGCGGCAGGTTGGAACCAGACTGAAGCTGATTGGCGTCGCTTGTTGTTGCTCGAGCCGAATGGTTGCTTTGGGGCAGTTAAGGACGGTCGTCTAGTTGGCACGACAACTACGACAGTCTACGACGAGCTTGCCTGGATCGGGATGGTGTTAGTTGAGCCGCGACATCGACGGCAGGGAATTGCGGCGCAGTTAATGAACGTCGCCCTCGATTATTTGAAAGACAAGGTCGAAACGATAAAGCTCGATGCGACGTCGTTGGGCCAACCGGTTTACGAGAAGTTTGGTTTTCAGGTTGAGTCCGCGGTTGAACGATGGAGTGGTAAAGGAAACTCGACAAATCGCGAAAATGCGGTCGCGATGGACCACGAGGCAGTATTGAAACTTGATCGACTCGCTTTCAATGCCGATCGTTCGCAGTTGATCGAGAGACTCGTAGACGAAGCGTGTGTGGCGCCGGTTTTGATCAAAGCGGCGGATGGCACGCTGAGTGGCTATGCGTTGGCGCGACGCGGTACGAAAAAGACTTACGTCGGGCCAATCGTCGTGAATGATCCGCACGTTATTGAGACGTTGCTCGATCAGATGTTGAGTCAACTGCCGGGACATGAGGTCTATATCGATATCAATAAAGAGTGCATCGCCGATACGAGTGTTTTGTCCAATCGCGGATTTGTCAAAGAACGGGATCTAATTCGAATGGTCAAGGGTGGGCCAAGTCAGAAAACTTCGCCCCTCGTCGTCGCCATCGCCGGTCCTGAAGTTGGATGAGGTCAGTAAGAAATAGGTCATATAAGTCCTATAGGACCTATTGGGAGGTTCGCACATGGAAACAACCGCTCCAGTGCACGATGGACTGCAAAGAAACCTTCGCGCAGGCGAGCTCAATGTCTACGTCTACGAGTCGCGACCGAAGATGGGCGAAGCGGCGGCGGCTGTAATCGCGGCGGAGATCAGACGTGCAATCCAGGATCGCGGCAAAGCGGTGCTGATACTCGCGTCTGCGCCGTCGCAAAATGAGTTTCTCGCGAGTCTTGTGGCGGCACCGGATATCGATTGGTCACGCGTGACTGTTTTTCATCTCGATGAATACCTGGGGATGGACGACCGGGCGCCGCAATCGTTTCGCCGGTTCTTGATCGATCGGCTCGTTAACAAGGTGCCTCTTGGTCGCTTTCATGGTTTGCGCGGTGACGCGCCGGACGGCGCGGCAGAAGCAAAGCGCTATGCCGAACTGTTGGAGCAGAATCCGCCTGACTTTGCGGTGCTGGGAATCGGAGAGAACGGTCACCTCGCATTTATCGATCCGCCATTTTGTGATTTCAATGATCCCGAGCCGGTGAAGGTGGTCCAACTCGACGAGATCTGTAGAAACCAGCAGGTTAACGACGGCGCCTTTGCTTCGCTTGACGAAGTTCCAAAGGATGCGCTGTCACTGACGATACCGACGCTAATGGCGCGACCGAAGTTGTTCGCCATCGCGCCCGGACCAGCGAAGCGGCATGCGATCAAGGCCGCCGTTGAAGGGCCGATCAGCACTGCTTGTCCGGCGTCGATTCTGCGCACGCATCCGAACGCGCATTTATTCATCGACGTCGTCTCGGCTGAATACCTGGACCATTGAAAACGAAATCCGCTCTAAATCCGTGCTATCGGTGGTTAATTAACCGCGGATGACACGGATCGAGAACGGATTTTCGGAGTTTTATCATGCACAGTTCAGTTCACATAATCGATTACGTTGTGCTTGTCTGTTATCTGTTGATGATGGCCGGCATTGGCGCCTACTTCATGAGATTCATGCGTGTGGGCGCCGACTTTTTGAAGGGCGGTAATCGAGTCGAATGGTGGGTCGCGGGTATGGCGTCGTTCATGTCCGGCTTTTCAGTCTGGACCTTCACGGGCGGAGCAGGATTCGCATATCGACAAGGCGTAATCGGCGTATTCCTAATGTTTCTCGCCGTGCCGGCCTTCTTCTTTGGCTACATCTTCTTTGCTCAGGCGTGGCGCCGTTCGCGTGTGACGACGGTCGTTGAATACATTCGCAGTCGCTTCGGCGAAGGCACACACAAGATGTTCTCGTGGTTGACTGGTCCAAGCCAATTGATGTTTGGCTCAGTTCGACTCTTCGCCTTGTCGAGCTTCATGTCAGTCGCGCTGGGTGTCCCGGTGGAATACCTGGTCGTCATCTGCGGTTTGGTGGTTCTGGCGTATACGGTGCTTGGTGGTTACTGGGCGGTCTGCTTCACAGACATGTTTCAGTTCATGTTTCTGTTTCCGATTGCCTGTGTGTTGATGGTTCTTTCCCTCGCGAATGTTGGAGGTTTTAGTAACTTCGTCGCTCACGCACCAACCGGATACTTCAATCCGTTTGCCGGTGAGTACGGTTGGTTGTTTCTGATCGTTTACACCGTTTCGCAGACGACGGGCTACAACAACTTCGGCAACGCGCAGCGATACTTCTGCGCCGACACCGAACAATCTGCTAAAAGGATCGCGATCCTTTGCATGATTCTCTTCACGATCGGCAGCGTGATTTTTTATCTGCCACCGTTGATCGCGCGCGTCGCTTTACCGGACCTCGGTACGGCTGCAAACGGTCTCAAGCAACCTTCCGAAGCTGCTTACATCGCGATGGGTTTACGCGTATTACCACCCGGAATGATCGGAGTGTTGCTGGCCGCAATGCTGGCATCGTCGATGGCTTCACTCTCGGCGCACAACCACATCATCACCGGCATCTTCGCGAAAGATCTCTATCAGGGTTACCTGCGGCAGGACGCATCCGATCGGCACATGTTGACTGCGAGCAGGTTGACCTCGCTTGGCGTCGGTCTGGTGATGATCTGTGTCGCACTTCTTTTTGCACAAGGCGCCACCGGCATCTTCACGCTCCTGTTCATTCTCGAGTCGATGTTTCTCATTCCACTGGGGCTGCCACTGCTCTACGGATTCATTGCTAAAGGTGGACCATGGTGGTCGGCCGTCTGCGCTTACATCGTCGGCGCGATCACGTCACTAATTGTGAACCTGTACCTGAATCGTTATCTGGGCATGGGTCTCAACGAAACATACCTGATCGGGATTCCCGCGATTACGACCACGATCGCGTTCTTTGTGCCTGCGTTACTGATCGCGCCCCACGGAGAACTTGCGCGGCGCGTCGATACGTTCTTTGAAAAGTTGAGAACGCCGGTTGATCCGGCGACTGAGTTGGGTGCAACGGGTGTGTCAGGTCGTGGACAACTCGCGCTGGTCGGAAAAGTCACGACCGGAATGGGCGTCGCTTGTTTTCTACTCGTGGCAGCCAGCGCTGCAGGTCGTGATCGATTGATTATCGGAATCTATGCCGTTGTAACTACGCTGATCGGACTTGCGTTTATCGCCGCCGGCCGCGTGCCGACCGAATCGGACAAGGTGCGATCGTCGCAAACAGTTGCAGTTGAAACAGCTTCTGCAATCGAAAAATGAAACTCAGATCTCTCGTCATTCTGCTCCTCTGTTATCTGGCGTACACTCCAATCGCGCTCAGCTCTATTCGCACGATTTGGGCCGTGAATGATGGCGAGAAAATTGAACGAGACGATCTAAATAACCCCAACAAGCGTGCAAACTCGGCGTGGGATGGACAAAAAGTAAAGATCTTCGGCGCTCGTAACGAGATCATCGCCTTCCAGGTAATCGTCGAAGCGGATGAAAGTGGCATTGAGCGTTTGACCGTGGCGTTGCCGCAATTAATCCAGAAAGACGGACACGCGAAGATCAGCTATACCGCGCCAATCGCGGATCCGACAAATTACAGCGGCCGTCCGATCCAAATATTTTCCGTCAACTACATGAACGTTGAAGTTCCGTCGCACGCGGAATGGGTCTACAAGGTTGGATCTCCTGCGGCTCCCAAAGATCCAACAGGTTGGAAGCCGGTCCAGCTGGTCCCGGAGAATGCGCGCGCCGGGCTGGGTGGTTTTCCACTTCGTGTCGGTGCGAGTCTGAACCAGGCTGTGTGGATCGAGGTCTACTCTGATCGCAGTCTTCCTGCCGGTCTGTATTCAGGAACAATCACAGTAGACGCTGATGGTCGGAAACAAACAATACCGATCGAGTTGGAGCTGTTTGATTTCACGTTGCCGGATCAAAACAGCATGGACGCGATGGTCTACTACGAGAGTTTGCAACCGAAGCTCTACCAGGGCCGCGATCTCGATCCGCAGTATCACCGCTTTGCTCATCGCCAACGCATCGAGCTGGTCCATGGTTACGACATCGCGTCGGTATCCGCAGCTATGGGCCGGTTCAGCGGCAGTGATTTCACGAAGGCAAAAGGTTATGAAGGCCCGGGTCTGGGTGTCGGCAACCGGATCATTCCACGAACGTTCTATGGCCCGGGAAAGAGTTTCGATGAACGTAGTAGTGCCTGGCGCGACGCGGATAGCTGGATTTCGTTTCTTCACCAGAAGCTTCCGAACGCGATCACTTTTCTTTACCTGCCGGACGAACCCGGCCGTTCCGAATACAATTACATCCGCCAACTCGCGGACAACATTCACTTGAATCCCGGTCCCGGCAAGGCGTTACCCACATTTGTGACCAAACACTACGTTAAGGAACTCGATGGAGCGATCGACATTTGGGACACAGGCCCGCTCGGTTATGACATCGCGCGCGCTAATGAGGAGCGCGAACGCGGGCGCAAATACTGGATCTATAACGGCGGCCGTCCCGCCGCGGGCGCG
>DATEWS010000424.1:0-4408 GCA_035257785.1 Pyrinomonadaceae bacterium | reverse complement strand
GAGAAACGATGCGAACTCTGCGGCCCAGGCGCACGTTGCAGTCGGATCCAAAGACTTTACCGAATCAGCGCTGCTCGCTGAAGTCATGGCCCAGATGCTCGAGGCGCGCGGAGTCTCGGTTGAGAGACGTTTTGAGCTGGGCGGGAACCTGCCGCACGAAGCGATGATGAGTGGGGCGCTCGATGTCTATCCCGAATACACCGGAACTTCGTACACCGCGATTCTTCATCACAAACCGATTGGAGATCCGAGAGCAGTCTACGAACAGGTGAAACAGGATTATGCGAACCAGTTCAAAGTGGAGGTCAGTCCGCCTTTAGGTTTCGAAAACACGTTCGCGATTCTCGTGCGTGGCGCGGAGGCGAGAAAGTTAAATCTCAAAACAATCTCTGACGCTGCGCCGCACACGCCACAATGGCGCGCCGGGTTTGGGCAGGACTTTATGTCGCGCGACGACGGCTACCCCGGGTTTTCAAAAACTTACGGATTGAAGTTTGCCGCAGTGCGCGAGATGGATCTGTCACTGACGTACATTGCACTCTCGTCGCAGCAGGTTGATCTGATCGCGGGTAACTCGACTGAAGGTCGCATTGCTACGCTCGATCTGTTTCAACTCGCAGACGATCGCCACTACTTTCCGCCATACGAAGCTGTTTACCTCGTGCGCCAGGATTCCCTCGCGCGTGTTCCGGCACTGAGAGAAGTGATCACAAAGTTAGCGAACGCGATCTCAACGGACGAGATGCGGCGATTGAATTACGAGATTGACGGTAACAAGCGCGATCCGAAGGAAGTTGTGAAAGAGTGGCTGAAGTCGAGAGGTTTGTAATCCACAGATTACACAAAATGGCATCCGTGTAATCTGTGGAAGTATTCAGTTGTCAATTCAAAGGCTCTGGGAGGCCTTTGTCACGAGCATTCGTTACGACCCTCCACTTCCTGAGCCTGTGGGAGGATCCGTCGTCTGAACCTCGTCAAGTTGGGGCTCTTCCGGCTCGCTGGCTATATTGCTGCCTCCGCCAGTGCCTGTGCCCGTTGGTGGATCGGTTGGTTGAGGATTACTGGATTCGTCAAACATGTCTGATCTCCTTGCGTTTATTGGGAGTTGAGCCAGGTGGATCAACTGTTACTGATAGTACAGCCTAATATCAGGTCTGGCGACGTATGTTCTAAAAACATCGGCTCCCCACTGTTGTTCCAGTTTGGAGCGCGTTGTCTCTGCGTTTCTCAACTGTTCCTGGGCATTATCGCTCTGACCTAATTCCTTGCTGGCGCGAGAGGCGATTGCCGCGGCGCGCCATTCCGATTCTAACTGAAGACCACGCGTAAATCTCTCGTACGCTTGTGTGGCTAATGCGAATGCAGTTTGGGAGTCCTTTCCTTTCAACGCCACTTCTGCGCAGGCCAGCAGTGCGCGCGAATGCAAAGCATAGTCGCTGTCGTTTGCCGTTGCCTTTAGTGATTCATCACAAAGCTTTCGCGCTTCCGCTTGCGCTCCAATATCCGCTTTGGCTAGCGCCAAAACGTATTGCGCCTGCACGGTGACATCGGATTTCGGGTCGCCTGTCTTTATTGCTTCGTTGCTCGATTCGATTGCCTGTCGCGAGTCTCGCTGGCTAAGACTCGTCACTGCTCGATTGAGATGGAGACTTGGAAGAAGTCCCTGCAGATCCTCTTTTGATTTGAAAAGATCGTCCAGCAATCGTTTGGCAGCGTCGTAACGGCCAAGCCTTGCCATAATCTGCGCTTGATTTTCATGACAAAACGCAACCAGGAAATCGTTTGAGGAGCCATAGAGTTCAATGGCTTTCTGATATTCGTCGAAGGCTGCGGGAAGCTGCTCCTGATCCAACAGCACGGCAGCCATCTCGATGTGAGTGTCTGCGATTGATCCCGGACTCTGGCTTTTGTTCGCAAGCTCAAATTTTTGGTTTACCGCGTGTTGTGCAGCAGTGTAGTCGCCTTTCCGACGATACGCGCGGGCTATGTGAGTCAGGCAAAGAAAGGCGTTTCGCGGATAGTTCTCCTGTTGAAAAAACTGCAAAGCCTGAAGTGCCAATCGCAAGCCGTCGTCGATACGTAAGGTCTGAATGTATACACCGCTTAGATTCGAGATTCCCACTGCTTCGCGCAATCGCCCTTTGTTTGCGCGGGCAATCTGAATGGCCTGGTTAAAATACGACTCCGCCTTTTCGTAATCCCCTTTGGCTAAAAATGTATTACCCAGTTCAAGCAGACTTCCGGCGGTCAGGTTCTCCAGTTGTTTCTGTTGCGCAAAACTGACTGCTTGCTGAGCGTAATTTTCGGCTTCCGAAGACAGGCCACGTCTCGAAGCAAGGTAACTCAAGTCGATCAGAGCAGTGATCTGTTGCGCTTCATTACCCATCGCTCGTGAAGCATCTAACGCCAACTGAAAATAGGACTTCGCCTTCTCATACTCCCCATTGTTTCTGAACAGAACGCCGCGCTGCCGGTTGACTTCATTCGTTCCCTCATCGTTGCTGCCTGCCTGGTACAGCCGCTCCGCTTGATCGAACATCCGAATCGCATTCTCTTTATCCTGTTTGCGCAAATAGATAATGCCCGCGCGCAGATATGCCGTTGCGTACTGGCCCTTGTTCAGCTCAATTGCTTTCAGATAATTCTCAAGAGCTTTATCGGTGTTGCCGTCGTTTTCATACGCATATCCGAGATCCACAACTACTGATCCATCTTCGGGAGATTGTTTCGCTAATTCCGTGTAGGAATTAATCGCATCACCAAACTTTCTGGTCACAGTGGCTCGGATTGCGTCTAAATACAACGCGTCTTTCGGAGATAGTGAGGTACGTTTATCTTGCGCCTCAATTAATTCATCTTTTGCGCGTTCCGAGTAGTCGAGCTCTGCCCAGGCTTGTGCCAAACGGGCATGTGCGAGGGCATAGCGATCGTCGAGTTGGATAGCCTGCGTAAACTCTTTGCTTGCCTGGTAATAAGCGCCGTTACGAAGGCTATCAGTGCCCTCGTCGTACCAGTGAGCTGCCGCCGCCGACGGCTGATAATACGAGCGCGGCCAGAAATAATAGATGGCCCAGATAACAAGTCCGGCGACTATGAACGCTGGAATAACAGAAGCCAGCGAGAAACGCTGCCGACGTAGTTGCATCGTGAGCGTGGCAACGGCGCTCGTCGCACGTTTGAACCCTTCGGTCGGTGCGCCCGGCTTCGTCGAGACCGGTACGCCATTCGCACCCAAAGTCGTCACTGCGGCTTTCAAATCGTACAGCATCTCACCGGCGCTCTGATAACGCGCTTCAACCTTCTTTTGCAGCGCTTTCATCGTGATACGATCCAGCGCCGCTGGCACGGCAGGATTGATCTTCGAGGGCGGCTCGGGCGTGACGTGTATGATCTGCGCTCCGATCTCAAGCACGCTGCCGCCAGAAAACGCCGATTGACCAGTCAAACACTCGTAAAGCAACGCGCCGAGCGCAAAGATGTCGCTGCGTCCATCGACTGATTTTCCAGTCGCTTGTTCCGGTGAGAGATAAAGTGGAGTGCCGACGATGACGTCGCTGCGCGTTTGCGTCGAGTAGATCGTTTGCGCGTCGAGATCGACACCGGTAGTGGATGATGTTTCAAAGAAGTGCTTCACCAAACCAAAGTCGACCACCTTCACATGACCGCGCTCGCTGACGAGCACGTTCGAAGGTTTGATGTCGCGGTGAACAATGCCGTGATCGTGTGCTTCGCCGAGGGCGTCGGCAATTGCCGAGACAATCTCGACCGAACGTCGCAACGTTAGTCCCTGTTCGAGCAAGTCACTTAGCGACTTACCCTTCACGTACTCCATCACGATAAACGGTTGATCGTGTTCCGTTTCGCCATAGTCGTGGACCATCGCGATGTTTGGGTGATTGAGCTTGGAAACGGCGCGCGCTTCGCGAATGAAGCGGGCCCGATAGTGACGGTCAGTTGAGGTGAGAAACTTCATCGCCACGTGTCGCGCGAGGTTCAGGTCCTCGGCGAGGTAGACGACACCCATACCGCCTTCCCCCAGTTTTTCAATAATTCGGTAATGGGAGACAGTCTGGCCGATCATGATGGTGCGAGAGAGACGAGCTTGGGGCGCGAGTGCGCTACATTGCGGTCATTGTGCGCCAAGGGGCGCGGGATTTCAAGAAGTTATTATAGGTCCTATAAGACACCTAGCACCTATATCGACCGCCAGCTATAACACGGTCTCGCGGATCTTCCGCTCCTGCGCTTCACGGAAATCGTGCAGCTTCTTGCGCAACTCCGGCCGGCTGTTAGCCAGAATCGCGACAGCGAACAGTGCGGCATTCACAGCGCCCGGCTTGCCGATGGCCGTTGTTCCCACTGGAATACCAGCCGGCATCTGAACCGTCGCCAAAAGCGAATCCAGTCC
>DATEWS010000423.1:0-2775 GCA_035257785.1 Pyrinomonadaceae bacterium | reverse complement strand
CGAACAGCGCCGCCGTCTCGATCGCTGGTGTGAGATTGCGCGCGCGACGGGTGATGCGGTTCGCGACGTTGACGGCACGCCTTTTCGTCACACTAATTTCTATCCGGGCGAGCAGTACCATCGTCCGATTCTCGACACGATGGCCGATCTACAACGCCAGGGTTATGGCGAGGTGGAAGTTCACCTGCATCACGGACTCGATGGACCAGACACAGAAGAGAACCTGCGTCGCTCACTCGTTGAGTTTCGTGACGTCCTGGCTGACGAGCACAAATGTCTTTCGCGAGCAGAAGCAGAAGAGACTCCTCGCTACGCTTTTGTCCACGGTAACCTCGCGCTTGCGAATTCCGCGGGCGGACGTTTTTGTGGCGTCGATTCGGAGATGCAGATCCTGTTCGAGACCGGTTGTTATGCCGACTTAACATTGCCGGCAGCGCCTCTGCAACCGCAGGTGCCACGTCTTAACGCGATCTACGAGGTCGGCCATCCACTCAATGAAGCAGTGCCGCACCGCTCAGGACCTTCGCTGCGCGTCGGTCATCAGCCGCAGTTGCCGGTTATTTTAACTGGTCCACTTGTCTTCAATTGGTCGCGCCGCATTCGTGGTGTTCCTGTGCCGCGTATCGACGACGGCGTGCTCGCGGCGAACTACAAGTCCGATTTCCAGCGTCTCGAGCGTTGGGCTGAAGCACGTGTTTCCGTGCAGGGACGTCCCGAGTGGATCTTTATCAAACTCTACTGCCACGGGTTTTTCAGTTTCGATCAAGACGCGTGTATCGGTGAAGAGGCGAGACGTTTTTGGTCAGAGATGTTAGACAAGTCAGCGGGAAAGGATGGCTTCTCGATCCATTTCGCGAGTTCGCGAGAAGCGTTCAATATCGCATTAGCAGCGGTTGACGGACACACTGGCAATCCCAATTCCTATCGTGATTACAAGCTGCGACCAATCATGAAGGAACAGACTCTGCGTGCGTCACCGATGCCTGACGTGCTCGCTGTATAGCAGCACGCAAAGGAAGTTGATTATGAACAAGCGGGTCGGACAAAAAGTACTACTAACGTTGCTGCTGGTTGGCGCAGTTTTGATCCTTGCTTACTTAAGCTATGCATTCGCACAGCAGAAAGCGACACGCCCGAGACGCGCGGCCGGAGCAGGTGCAAAGACGATTACAGTTAAACCCGGACAGAATTTTCAATCCGCCCTCGATGCGGCGGAAGCCGGCGACGAAATCGTATTAACCGCAGGTGCAGCCTACACAGGCAATTTCGTTCTTCCTAAATTGTCTGGAACTTCCTTTGTCACGGTGCGGTCTTCGCGATGCAGCGAGATACCGGCCGGACAAAGAATCGATCCAAATCAGGAAGCACTTACCGCCACACTGATGACGCCGAATGTCAGTCCCGTTCTGCTGGCTCCAGTACGCTCTCATCATTTCAAGTTTGAATGCGTGACATTCACGCAAGCGCCGGCAGTCAAGGAATGGGGCTACAACCTTATTCAGCTGGGCGAAGGTGGTCCGAATGAGAATCAAAAGACGCTGGCTGATGTGCCGCATCATTTCGAGTTTGATCGTTGCATCGTTCGCACTCGCGACGAGCGAACTTCGTTGCAGCGTGGGATTACTTTAAACAGCGCGTCTACGACGGTAACCAACAGTTACATAGCGGGAATAAAGTGGGCTGGCGTAGAAACTCAAGCCATCGGGGGTTGGAATGGGCCCGGCCCTTTTCTGATCGAAAACAACTATTTGGAAGCGGCCGGTATTAACGTCCTTTTCGGTGGAGCGGTGACTCCGATTCCCGATCTCGTACCTTCGGACATCACCATCCGCAACAACCGTCTTTACAAACGACCCGAGTGGCAAGGCAAGGGCTTTGCAATCAAAAATCTACTCGAGCTAAAGAACGCCCGGCGCGTGATATTTACAGGAAACGATTGCGAAAATAGTTGGCCCGACGGGCAAACGGGTTGGGCCGTCATTCTCAACGCCTTCGCGGATGGACCATCGAGCGCTGTCGAAGACGTCGAGATTGTGAAAAATACCTTCCGCAATGTTTCGAATGGCATAAACCTGCGCGGCATGGACGCCACCGACAAGGCGACGCGCATGAAGCGAATCAAGATCGCCGACAATCTAATTGAAAACCTCGGCGCGTTTTCAGGTGAGGGAAAAGCTTTCCAGGTCTTGAATGGAACGGAAGCCGTTAGCTTCGATCACAACACTGTCAGAGGTCATGTCTCGTCTGTCTTGCTACTCGACACCCTGCCGGGTCAGATACACAAGGGACTTTCTTTTACGAACAATCTCTCGCCCCATGGCGAGTATGGACTCTTTGGTAACGGCGGCAGTATCGCTGCCGCGGCTTTGGACAAATTTGCTTCGGACTGGTCGTTCGCAGGGAATGCACTCTATGCGAAGCCTGACGTTGTCCAGCAGCCATACCCTCCCCACAATTTTTTTCCACGGTTGGAGAGCGCAGCGTCGTCCCTGAAGGGAACCGACGGACAAAACGTTGGTGTGCGCCCCTAATCGCCAGGGAAGTGGCGTGAGTCTGAAGCGGTACGCTCGAACGTGACCTGCTCGAGATTTGTTGTTCCGGCGATGAAGCGGAAACTCATGCCGGTTTCGCGGAGAAACTCGTCGAATGCTTTCATCTCGTGCAGGCGATCGCAGAACTCGTCAAAGATGATGATGGTCCCGGGAACGATGTTGTCGCGCAGCTTGTCGAGTATGAACTTCGTTGATGAGTAAAGGTCAGCGTCGATGTGGATCA
>DATEWS010000422.1:0-3461 GCA_035257785.1 Pyrinomonadaceae bacterium | reverse complement strand
CAGTCGTGGAAGCAACGGGCTCGGCAGCGCAACGTTTGCGCATCGTTGAAAACGCATTAACGGATATCAAACACGCAACCCGGTGAAGCCTCGCAGAGAATCACGTCATAACTATCGAGCATCGGCATCGCAATCGCTTCCAACTCATTCTTCCACAACTCTCCACCATAAAACGCGTCCTTCATCCGGTCGCGCTCTTCGAGCGACGGAAAACTACGCAGAAATACAAACTTGTTCGGATTCTCGACGTCCAGAAATGGACCAGTTACCTTCATCCCGTAAGATCGCTGGGCCTCGACAGCACGCGACTCGAACAGCCTGATAAACTCTTCACGCTTGCCCGGCTTGATTCGATAGCTGCGGACTTCTACTATCATCACCAACCTCCAATCTCTTTGAGAGGGACTGTAAACTGAAGTATGAGCGCCAGCAAGAAGGCACTTTCACGTAACCATGAACGCGTGCGGCCAAATCCAGTCGAAGGCTGCCCGCTAACCGCGGCTTTCGCGGCGATTGGCGGCAAGTGGAAGCTGATCATCATTTACTGGCTCGCAGAGTCGCCGAAACACTTCGCGGCGCTGCGCAAAGCGATGCCCGGCATTTCGCAGAAAGTTCTCACGCAACAACTACGCGAACTCATGAGCGACGGTCTTGTGAACCGCGATCCGAGAGGCGCAGTGCCCGCACCGGTTGTTTACTCGTTGTCAGACTACGGAAGATCAGTGCTGCCGCTGGTTGAAAATGTCAGAAAATGGGGCCGCGCACATCTCTCACGATAGCTTTTTGAGTCGGTCGATCGGCCGTCGTAACGATCTTTTCTTCCTGAGCAAGTCCGCCCACAAGTCACCAACGTCGGCAATGCGTTGGCCCATGCCTCGCAAAGTAAACGTTCTTGGTCCAACTTCACCTCGCTCGAGTTCTTCCCACGTACAAGGCGCGGAAACAGGCGCGCCTGCCTTTGCGCGCACAGTGTAAGTGGCGGCGTACGTGGCGCTGTAACCGTTGCGTCCGGTATCCACGAGAATGCGCCCGCCACGATCGACTTTATGAAATTCCTGCGTCAGTTCTTCAGGATGACGATTAACCATCAGCGTTCCAACTGCGTGTGCGAAACGCGCGACCGTTCCGAAGTCCGACTTGCCGTCGAGTGGAACAGCGATGTGAAACCCTTTCGAGCCTGACGTCTTGATCCAACTCGGCAGACCGACCTCAGCGAGCAAGCCGCGCAGATTCAACGCGGCCGCGCGCAGTGGTTCGAGCTCATCGTCGCGCGAGGGATCAAGATCGAAGATGCAGATGTCAGGGTTGTATAAGTTCGGTGTGCGCGAAGGCCACACGTGAATCGTGATGCTGTTCTGATTCGCGAGCCAGAGTAACGAACGTGTGTCGTTGGCGATTGGATGATGGACCGTGCCATCCTTCTTCGGCACTTCGACACGCTCGAGCCAATCGGGAAAACCCTTCGATACGTCCTTTTGAAAAAAGCCCGGCGAGGCAATGCCGCGATGATAACGCTCCATCGTAACCGGCCGGCGACGCAGGTGCGGCAACATTACGGGCGCGATCATCTCGTAGTACGACGCCAGCTCGCCTTTTGTGATTCCGTCGCCGGGAAACAAGATCTTTTCAGGATGCGAGATCATGAATCTACGACGGCGAGCAGACGTGGATGGCGCAGTTTGCCGTGGCTGGTCCACTCGATGAAACCGACCTTGACGACGATTTTCGGCTCGACCCAATGGGCGCGCAGTCGTGGCAGGCCTTTGGCTTTGGTGAATGGCGGTTTCGGAATTTCGAGTTGGTCCAACCGGGCGCGCAGATCGAGTAGCAGCTTAGTGTCGAATCCAGTTCCGATCTTGCCCGCGAAAACGAAATCGCCGTCTTTGTGATGACCAACGAGCAGCGCGCCGAGTCCGACGCGTTTGCCCTGCGGATCCGTAAAACCTCCAACGATGAAGTTCTCCGACAACTCGCACTTCATCTTCAACCACTGCTTTGAGCGGCGGTGCTCGTAAATCGAACCGCGTCGCTTCGCGATCACGCCTTCCCAGCCTTCTCGCTCCGCGCGTTCCCACGGAGATGGTTCAGCGACCAACGGCACCCGGCGCAGTGGTCCACTGAATGGCAACTGGGCCAACAGCGCCTGGCGTTCTTCGAGCGGGAGCTCCGTCACGTTGCGTCCGTCAATCCACATGATGTCAAACACGTGATATGCCACTCCGCCGTCACGCCACGTGATCTCGCCATCTAAAATCAATTCCTTGTTCGGAAGTCGCTCGATTGCGTGCTGCACTGCGGGAAGGTGCTGCGGCAAGTGATTGCGCGAAAACAACTGCACGTCGTCGCCTTTCTTGTACGCGAGCAGTCGAATGCCATCGAACTTACGTTCGAAGATCCACTCCGGCCCGCTGAATCGCTCCTGCGTCAACGTCGCCGCCATCGGCACGAGCCACTCGGGAAAAGAATTCATATCCACAGATTACGCAGATTGCACAGATCAGTAAATCTGCGTAATCTGCGTGAGCGATGGATACGTCAATCAATCGACGGAATTTTCTGCGCGGCGCGATGCTCACGAGCGCAGCCTTTCTGGCCGCGCGCCGTTCGCTTGCCTTCGATATGAAGCGGCAATTTGCGCCCGTTAAAGTTGCGCGCAATCGAGTCATTCGCGAAGTGGTCGGGTTGAGACCGTATCGTCCCAGCGGATTCATGGTCGATGCGAAGCGGGTTGGGAACAAACTGCTCGTTCACAACTACGGGCATGGCGGCGGCGGCGTCACACTCTCGTGGGGCACGGCGACACTCGCGGTCGATCTCGCTCGCGACTATTTGATCGCGCACAAATCTCAGCGACCAACACGATTCGCAGTGCTCGGTTGCGGCGTGAGTGGTCTGTCAACTGCGCGACTGTTGCAACGTCGTTATCAGAATGGACCAGGCACGGTAACGATCTACGCGAAAGAGTTGCCGCCGGACACGACGTCGAACATCGCGGGCGCTTCGTGGTCGCCAACCTCTGTTTACGAAACGACGACTGCTAAATTCAACGAACAGTTTCATCAGGCGTGTCGAATTTCGAATCGAGCGTTTCAGTTGCTTGTCGGTGCTGAGTATGGCGTGCGCTGGATTGAGACGTTTGAACTGATGCGGCACGAAGCGGGACTCGGACGCGAGCTACCTGGCGGCAACGATCTTTATCCGCAGATTGAGATTCATCGCGATCCGGACAACTATTTCGGTTTCCCGTTCGTGAAGCAATACACGACGATGCTGATCGAGCCGTCGATTTATCTCAGCGCGCTGTTACGTGATTTCTACATTGCGGGTGGTCGCGTGGTGGTGAAGGAGTTTCGCAGCCGGGAAGAACTCGCGCGACTTCGTGAACCCGTAATCTTCAACTGCACTGGGCTCGGCTCACGCGCTCTCTTTGATGACGAAGAATTGACTCCGGTGCGTGGTCA
>DATEWS010000421.1:0-2505 GCA_035257785.1 Pyrinomonadaceae bacterium | reverse complement strand
GTTCCGGTTGGACCAGTAGTTGGACCAGTGTTACGCGGCAGTGCAACCGTCGCTGGATAGTTCTCGATGATAGTCGCATTCGGATCCGGCAAGTCGCGACTGGTCGGTCGTTCAGACGGCGCATTCAGATCGATCGATGTGGCGCGAATCGTCGCGTTCGGATCGAAAGTTTGCGGCGCAATCAGCAAGCCGCCGTCAAACGTGCAGAACTTCTGCCCTTCATCGGGAAACGTACGATTACACTTGGGGCAACTCTTCATACAGACGGACCTCTTAAACGGGAATCAGTTTGATCTGGCAATTAATTCGCACGAGCTCTGGCGAGTTTCTGGGCTGCGCCACTATTGTTCGGATCGAGTTCGAGCGCTCGTTGATACGCGCGCACAGCTTTGTCTTTCTGGTTGGATTTTAGATAACCATCACCCACGCCTTCAAAGCCATACAGCCCTGCAAGTTGTTTCTTCTCACCTGATCCGGCAAACGCTGATGCGCGTTCGTAAGTCGCTTCCGCATCACTGAAGCGATCCATTCCGAGATAGGCGCGACCCAAAAGGTTGAATGGCAGAAATGTACGGGAGCTGACTTCCGTCGCCGACTTCAGATAAGGCTCGGCTTCCTGGTATCTACGGTAAGCGAGTAAGAAACGACCCATCAGTAAGAGAGATGTCGGATTCTGCGGGTCAAGCTGGAGCGCCTTTTTCAAAACCGGTTCCGACTGCGGCCACAACTGTTCGCCCTGAAGCGAATCAGCAATCAGGTTCAACGTGGCGGGATCATTTGCCAACTCGATCGCTTTTGCATACAAGGGCGCCGCTTCACCCGATTTATTCATGCGATTGAGTGCGCGCGCGAGATGTGCATAAGCAGCAGCAAACTGCGGATCCAACTCGATCGCGCGGCGCAGCGAGTGTTCCGTTTCGCTGTTGAATAACGAACGTGCCTGAAGCGCGACGCCGAGTCGATCCCATCCTACCGCATTCTTCGGATCGATTTGAACTGACTTGCGCGCATAGCTTTCTGCGTCAGCCAGCCGCTTCGCAGCCTCTCCGTCCGGACGCGGTTGGACCAGCACGACGCTCAACGCAATGTAGGCGTCCGCGTTTGTCGGACCCCACGCGACGGAGTTTCGATAAGCACCTTCGGCATCGTCCCAACGCTGCTGGTCGGCATAAACATTACCCAGACCATAAGCGGCGCGCGCGTCACGTGGTTTGATTTTCAGAATCTCTTTGTACGCGTCTTCAGCTTCGGTAAATTTTCGTGCGTCGCGAGCTTGGTTGCCTTTGTCGAGCAGGTCCTCGACTCGCTCAGCAACAGCCGGAGTCTTGGGTTTTCCGGTTCCGGGGCGGGTCGCAGGCGGCTTCGTTCCCGTCGCAGGTTTTGCCGCTCTCTTCGACTCGGGGTTCTTGGCTTTGAAAACACCGGCGCCGACGTCCACCCCGACGTCCTGTCCAAACACGGTCGCACCCGTCGCCAGACTTAAGCAAAGTGCGGCTGATATTAAAACTGCCGCGCGCAGGATTGCGTTAGTGCTCATCATTCTCTCCCTGGTGCTGTTTGGATTGCGAAAAATGCAACTTATGGATCCTTGAAGAACTACTGGATTGGATTGTAGATCAGCTTTGCCTTCGGAGCTAATAGCTCAATAGACATCCATGGGTTTGCCTCAAAAGTCAGCAGGTGGACTTGCCATCGGGTAAGTACCGTAACGCGGTAGCGTCGGGTCAGTCTCACATGCGCATTATCCTTATGACATCGGTTGACCCGACGCTACCGCGTTACGGTGCTGACCCGATTCCTCGATTTCACGGACTGCGCACCAGCCGGAAGCCCAACAACGTAGTTTTCGTCGAAGGTGGAACAAATTCGCGCAAACAAGCGGACACTGGAGCCTCGGCGTTTGCGGGATCGCTAACGTAACAGCCACCGCGAATCGTTACCCACTCCTGCATACTGGTCGGAACTTTCGCCGAGTTGCCGGGGTAAACCGAAGCCCTTGAACCGGTCCATTCCCAAACATTCCCGATTAAATCGAACACTCCCCACCTGTTTTTGCCCGCCGGATGAGAACCGACCGGCGCCGGCGTCGCATCTTTAAGGACCGCCGCTTTGTCCTGCCATGCCGGACCCCACGGATACAAATCACCGCGCTCGCCGTTGCGCGCGGCATATTCCCATTCTTCTTCAGCGGGCAAACGATAAGTCACGTTGTCACGTTTTGAACGCCACTCAGCAAACGTCTTCGCATCATCAAAGGAGACGTTCACGACCGGCCACTGCTCCTGTCCAAATGGCGGCTTATTTCCAATCCAGTGACTCGGAGGGGCGTGGTTTGTTTCTCTTACGAAGTCGGCATATTCACTATTGCTGACTTCTGTTCGGTCCATCAGAAACGGGAGCACTGTCACTGCGTGAGCCGGAGTTTCCTGTGGTGGGCCAGTCTTTCGTCCCATCAAAAACGTACCGGCGTCAATCGGGACTAAATCGGCTTTGGTTTTAGGCGGC
>DATEWS010000420.1:0-17645 GCA_035257785.1 Pyrinomonadaceae bacterium | reverse complement strand
GGCCAGCGTGTATTCCTGCGCCGCCTTATCCCATTGCTGTTGTTTCTCGTAGTCCATGCCGCGTTTGAAGTTCTTATCACCCTTCTTCGCGAAGGCGGTGATCGGCAAGGACAGCAGGCTTATGGCGAGTAACAACGAGATTAGTGTGCGAGTTCGTGTGTTGTTTTTCATGACTTCTTACTCGGTTCGGGAGGTGGAAAGTTTAGCGACCTAATAATGCCGCCGCGACGCCTAAATTACAAGATCAGAACAGCCAATTCCCTTACACGCTAGGGGGTTTTTTCGGTTCCGGTTATCTATCGGGGGTTTTCATAAGACCTATAAGTCCTCCAGGTCTTGTAGGACCTATTTTTCATCGCGGCTACATGTCTGCGCTCAGTTCATCAACGAAGGTCACGCGATTGATTTCGTGCAAGGTCGAAATCCCGCTGAAGACCTTCTGTAAGGCGGATTCTCGCAAGCTTTTCAACCCTTCGGCTTCGGCCGCGCGTCGCACTTCGGAACCCGGCCGTCGCTCGACGATCATCTCGCGGATATTATCCGACAAATCCAGTAATTCGTGAATAGCCGTGCGGCCGCGATAGCCGGTGTGATTACAGGCATCACAACCAACGTTCATATAAAACGGCCTGTCATGGTGAATCTCCGGCCGCAGGCCTGACTCCGTCAGTTCCACATCGCTCGGATGGTACTGTCGTTTGCAGTAAGCACACAGCATCCGGATCAGACGTTGGGCCAACACGCAATTCAGTGACGACACAAAGTTGTAGGGCTCGACGCCCATGTTCAGGAAACGTCCGATCACGTCGATCACGTTGTTGGCGTGTACGGTAGTAAATACGAGGTGACCAGTGAGCGCGGATTGAATTGCGATCTGCGCGGTTTCGGTGTCACGAATCTCACCGACCATGATCTTGTCCGGATCGTGACGCAGGATTGAACGAAGACCACGATCGAACGTGAGCCCTTTCTTTTCGTTCACCGGAATCTGCGTGATGCCGTGCAACTGATACTCAACCGGATCCTCGATCGTGACGATCTTGTCTTCTTCGTTTCTGATCTCATTCAACGCAGCGTAGAGCGTGGTGGTTTTGCCGGAGCCGGTTGGACCAGTCACCAGAACCATGCCGTAAGGCTCCGCAATGTAACGTCGAAACTTGCGCAGATCCTCTTCCGCAAAACCGACCACGTTCAAGTTGAGATTGCGAAACTCTTCGTTGATCTGCTCTTTGTCGAGAATACGAATGACTGCGTCTTCACCGTGAATCGTTGGCATGATCGAAACGCGGAAGTCGACGTTGCGTCCTTTATAACGAACACGAAAACGACCGTCCTGCGGCACGCGACGCTCGGCGATGTCGAGTTCCGACATGACCTTGATACGCGAGATCAACGTCTGGTGATACGCGAGATCGATCGGATCGACTTTCGCGTACAGCGCACCGTCGATTCGATACTTGACCTGCACTTCAGTGTCGCGAGTTTCGATGTGAATATCAGACGCGCGCGACTCCATCGCGTTGTAGATGATCGTGTCGACCAACTTGATGATGGGCGACATCTCGGCGTCAGTCGCGAGCCGATCGAGATCGAGCACTTCTTCGCCGTGCTCAGTTTCTTTAACGAGTGAAATACGAAAACCTGACGCGGCCTCCTGCAACACCCGCTGCGTCGTGTCGCCTTTTCGCAAAACAACTTCTACGGCGCCCGCAGTCGCAACATGCGGCACGATGCGCGTTCGCAACGTGCTCGACAGTTCATCCAACCGCTCGAGGTCCGTCGGATCGGCCATCGCGATGTGAAGTCCTTTTTGATCGCGCTTGAGCGGCACAAACTGGTGCCGGACCATCAAGTCGACCGGAACTTCCGTAAACAGTTCGTAATCGATCGGCGATTCGCGATCGGGCGGCAGCAAATCGACAAACGGCAAACGGTAACGACGCGCCAGCTCCCTCGCCGCCTTCATCTCAGGCGGTTCATGGACGTCGCCGTTGTGACCATTTTGGCCTACGGGCGGCGCGGTCTGGATTACCGGATTTTCGTTTTCTGACACTTGCTTCATAGTTACTTCTAATGGTGACCGGTCACGCCGGCGCCGTTCGAAATTGACTGGATGATCGGGAGGTAAATCGCGAGGAGGATCGTCACTACAACCCCGCCCATTACCACAAGAATCGCAGGCTCCAGCGTGGTCGTCAACTGTTCCAGTCGCACCTCGGATTCGGCGTCGTAAAAGACCGCCACTTCATCGAGCATCTCCCGCAAGCTGCCCGATCGTTCGCCGATGCCAATCATGTCGATTGCAAGCGGCGGCATCCAGCCCGCAGTCTCCAAACTCTCCGTAAACGAACGCCCCTCGCGAATCATCGGCAGAATCGACGAACTGCGACGTCGCAATTCCAGGTTCGTGATTGACTCTGACGCGATTTCCCAAGACTCAACGAGGGTGATACCGCCGGCGAGCAAGGTTGCGAGTGAGCGAGTCGCCTGAGCTACAGACATCTGAACGGCCAGGCTTCCGGCTAACGGGATCTTTAGAATCAGTTTACTGATGGCGAGTTTGCCGTTCGGTGTGCGAGACCAAAGAAATAAAACGACCGCGCTGCCGATCACGAGTGGAGCAAACCAAAATATGTTGGACGACATCCAGCGCGAGATTCCGACCACGATCTGGGTCACAACCGGCAATTCGTTGCCAAACCCGGTAAACAGTTCCGACATGCGCGGCACGACGTAGATCGTCAGGAAGGTGACCATACCGGCCGATGCGAGGAGCAGAAACATCGGGTATGCGAGCGCGCCGCGAATCTTTCGTCGCAGGGCGACATTGCGTCGCATATAAGTCACATATCGACTTAAAACTTCATCGAGAGCGCCGGATCGCTCGCCGGCGAGGATCGACGCGGTGTAGATGCGCGGAAAGATTTTGCCCTGCGACGCGAATGCGTGCGAAAGCGCCGCACCGCCACGAATCTGCTCTTCAACGTCGCCCAGCACGGCACGGAGTCGCGACGAGGCGGCGCGTTTGCGGAGCATCGAGATGGCTTGGAGTATCGGAATACCGGCGCGGACGAGTGCTGCCAATTGTTGGTTAAATAACAGAAAATCGTTGGCCTTGACCTTTAGATTAGCGCCAGGCCGGCCAAAACTGGTCAAAGCGGCGACCCCGGAGGTTCGCGGAGGAGTGACGTTAAAGACACGAAAGCCCTCGCGTTCGAGTCGCGCCCGCGCTTCCTGCACGCCCGTGGCCTCGACGGTGCGAGTCACGACTTCGCCGGCAGGTGTTCCCAATCTACAAATAAACTCAGCCATACTTTGGATTTACCCGACTTGAGAATGACCGGGGAGTATATCTCACGCGCAGCGCGAGCAGAAGTTGCATCTGTGCTATCCGTGGTTTGGCTCCTTTTCTTGTTCACTTTCCGCGTTATCTCTTTTGAGATCTATGCCAGAAAGTCATACTTTATAAGAAACAAGCATTTATCGATAGGAGATTCCATTTTGAGTGCACCAATGAGTCAACCCGTTGATCAACTACCAGTTCCAGCTCAAATACTCCAAATTATTACCAGTTTTTGGAGTTCGCGAGCCGTTTATGTCTTTGCCAAACTGGGTATTCCCGATTTACTGAAGTCCGGTCCGAAAACAGCGGAGGAGCTGGCTTCAGAGACGAAAATGCATGCGCCTTCGCTGTATCGAGTGCTGCGGGCGCTGTCGAGTATCGGATTCGTGAGCGTTACAGCCGATGGCCGTTTCGCCCAGACCCCGTTGTCCGAAATTCTTGTGACTGACGCGCCTGGATCTTTGCGCTGGTTCACGATTTCAGAGTTGGGCCAGGAACACTATCCAGCCTGGGGAAACTTGATGCACAGCGTCAAGACTGGTGAGATCGCATTTGATAACTTCTTCGGCGCTGATATCTGGAAATACTTCGAACAGAATCCAGAAGACGCCGCCGTTTTCAATAACTCGATGAGCGGCGTTACCGCGGCCACAAATGACGAGATTCTCTCGGTCTACGATTTCTCGTCTTTCGATACTGTCGTCGATGTCGGCGGCGGCCACGGCGGACTGATCACGTCGATCTTGAACGCGCATCCAAAGTTGAAGGGCGTTCTTTTGGACGCGCCTCAAGTCATCGAGGGCACACGTCCCAAGATCGAGGCAGCGGGACTCGCAGATCGTTGCGAAACAGTTGCCGGCGACTTCTTCAAATCCGTTCCCGCGGGCGGCGACGTGTACGTGATGAAGTGGATCATCCATGACTGGGATGACAAACGCGCCATCACCATTCTTCAGAACATCCGCAACCAGATGAAGCCGAACGGCAAAGTGATCGTTGTCGATTGCGTGGTGCCCGAGAACAACGATCCGGATTTTTCGAAGTTCTTCGATCTGAACATGATGGTCATGACGGGTGGTAAGGAACGCACCGAGAAAGAGTTTGCACAACTGCTCGGCGCTGCTGGATTCAAGCTGCTGCGCGTGATTCCGACGAAGGTCCCGACCAGCATCGTCGAAGCGGAACCGATCTGACAAGAGCAGGAGCAGGGTACAGGGGCAGAAATGCCTGCTCTCGAACCCTGCGCCTGCCTCCTGATTTTCACGTCTTGCGCCGAGCGAACCACTGTCCTAGAATGGCCGTGCAACACAGCAAACCACTGAAACGCGCGCGGCCGTCTCCCCGTGAACATTTCATGCTCCGGTTTTGAAAGTCGGGCATCACTCGTTCCCAAACGAGCATCTGTGTTGACAGTTCCCTTTCGAGCCCTGACCGGTACTTAAAAAATTGAATCGCTGAACGCAGACCCGGGGGTGACATGCATTTACCGACTCGTTACGCCACCAAAATTGGGGCGGCTTCCATTTCGCTACTCGCTGTGACAGTGTTCTTCACACTGGCGGCGCAGAGCCAAAGTCAGGATCCAGCCCCTGCTCAGGACAAACCCGCTGCCCCGGCTGCTTCGCAAACTCCTTCACCTTCACCAGCCCCGAAAAAACTGGGCACTGAACTCGATGATCGTTCGCTAATCACCAACACTGACCTGATTACTCTGACTGTGACAGTCACTGATACCTACGGACGTTATGTATCCGGCCTCAGCAAAGGTGCATTTGCTGTATTCGATAACAAACAGCAACAGGAGATCACATTTTTTAGTGACGACGATTCCCCGGTTTCAGTCGGCGTAATTTTCGACGTTTCCGGTTCGATGAGCGGTGACAAGGTCAAAAGAGCGCGCGACGCGCTGAGCAAGTTCATTCAGACCAGTCACGATTCGGATGAGTACTTCCTGATCGCATTTAACTCGCGAGCACAATTGCTGCTGGATCGAACCCGCGACGGCGATTCAGTTCTCAACAAGCTGACCTTCGTTGAAACAAAGAGCCAGACCGCACTCTACGACGCGTGCTATCTCGGTGTTGAAAAAGTGCAACGCGGTGCGCATCCGAAGCGCGCGCTTCTGCTGATCAGCGATGGCCAGGACAACGATTCCCGGTACACCTTCAACGAACTTCGAAAGCTGTTGAAAGAGTCGGATGTCACGCTTTATGCCATCGGCATCCTGAGCGGAAGCGACGCCGGCAGCTCGCTCGGCATGGAGGGGCAAGGAATTCTCGATGAGCTTTCGGGCGTCTCTGGAGGCAAGGCATTCTTCCCGCGCTCCGCGGCGGAAATGGACGATATTTTCGAGCAAATCGCGCTTGAGTTGCGGCACCAATACTCGATTGGCTACAAACCCGACAGTTTCGTTAATGATGGCAAGTGGCACCGCGTGAAAGTCAAAGTCACCCCGCCGCGCGGTCTGCCCCGTTTGTTTGTGCGCTCCAAGGAAGGCTATTACGCCACCGCTGGAGCTCGTTGAAAGCTTCAAAAAGCAGGGTTTCGGCAACGCCAGGTTGGTTCGGCGGCATCTCTTGGACGTGTGCGTGTTGTGTTGGCGAAGAAACACGCCGTTGCCCCAGCCTTGCGCGTTGTGGATTGGGCTGACAGGATTACATGATTAACATGCGCGGAAATCGAAAATGTTAATCATCTAATCCTGTCTCTTAGTGTTCGGTTCGAGAGGAGTTCGAAGCGTTGTTTAGCGAGCGGAATCTGAGAAAAATCGGAGTACTTGCGGTTTGTGCGTTGCTGGTTTCGACCTTTGTAGTTGCCGGCCTCGCGCAGAATCGACCGCGGAGTACCCAGACGCCAAAACCGAACCCGACTCCAGCAGCGACCACTCCCGTTAAACCAACCGCCACGCCGACTCCGAGTCCAACACCGCAAACCACTCGGCCTGACGGTCGAACCGCGCCGACTCTGGGTGAACCGCCACCGCCACCACGTCTTAAGCCAACTCCGACGCCGACGCCGCCCGAGGTAATCGAGGAAGGTGACCGGCTCATAACCACGACCGAGTTGGTCCAACTTCACGTGCGCGTGATCGATCGCAACAACCGGCCGATCAACAACGTGCCGCAAAGTGATTTTCATGTTTTCGAAGACGGTGTTCCGCAATCGATCGAAGCCTTCACCCGCGAAGACGTACCAATCAGTTACGGGCTCGCAGTTGATACTTCCGGTTCGCTGCGTTCGCAGTTGCAGAGCGTGATTGACGCAGGCAAGACGATCATCAACAGCAACAAACGCGGTGACGAAACTTTCCTGGTACGGTTCATCAGTAGCGACAAGATTGAGACGGTGCAGGACTTCACCGACAACAAAGAAGCTTTGATGGATGGTCTCGACAGTTTCTACGTCGAAGGGGGGCAGACCGCAATCATCGACGCGGTCTATCTCTCTGCGGAACACGTTTCCGAGTATCGCAAAGGTGACGACAACGATCGGAGACGTCGCGCGCTAATCGTCATTACAGACGGTGAAGATCGCAATAGTTTCTACAAGCAGGAACAACTCTTCGCCCGTTTGCGCGAGGAAGACGTGCAGATCTTTGTGATTGGTTTTGTGAGTGAGTTGGACAAAGAAGCAGGCCTGATTCGCAAGAGCCCGCGTGACAAAGCAGTTAACCTGATCAAGAGGCTGGCGAGTGAAACCGGCGGACGAGCTTTCTTTCCTGAGTCAATCTCTGAACTGCCGGAAATCGCGAATGAGATCATCCGCGATCTGCGGACGCAGTATGTGATCTCCTACAATCCGACCAACAAGGCGCAGGATGGTACATATCGTGCGATCAAGGTGACGGTGAACCAACCCAGTGGTGATTCCGATAAGCGTATCGCGCTCACTCGGACCGGACGTCTCGCGCGAAAAGAAGTCCCGGGAGGCACTCCGCGACCACCGAGCGTGAGAATGCCCGCGACTGCTACACCAAACAAAAAGCCTTAACTTTGGATCGATCCGCGTTCATTTGCGTTTATCCACGGCTCTTTTGTACTTCGTGCCATGCCTCGTCGCTGCCTCTTCGATCGAGTGCGTGGTGGTGAGCACGTCATCCTTTCGCGCCAGTTCAATCAGGCGCTTGTAGTAATTGCGCAACGCATCAATTTCGGGTTCGCTTAAATCCTCGACATCGATCAAACGATTACTCGCGCCCTCCAACGCCGCCACGATCTCGTTGAGCTTGAGATGAATGGCAAGCGCGTCTTTGTTCTGCGCGCGCTGAATCAAGAACACCATTAGAAAGGTGATGATCGTCGTCCCCGTATTGATCACGAGTTGCCACGTATCGGAATAACGAAAAATTGGTCCGGTGATGCCCCAGACGACAATCACGCCAACCGCAATAACAAATGCGAGCGAGGTTCCGGTCGCTCTGGTTGCCTGGTGAGAAAACTTTTCGAGTAGTTCACTAATAATATTTCTCTTTCGCGGCATCGTTAGTTCTCCAGAACAAAACAAATTCGGGTAATAAAATTCGAGGGAATAATTGGGAGGGAGACGTTAACGAGGGGGACGAGCAGGGTTTGAACTAACCTTTGGCTCTAACCGAACCACTGATCTTCTTGCGCGTGGTTTCGCCCGTGTTTAAAACAGGGATTCCGAGGTCTACATCTGAATGGGGTTGAGGGATCACGTGCGTGGCGACAACTTCGCCGACGCGCTTGCCTGCTGCTGCGCCTGCGTCAACCGCACTGCGAACCGCTGCGACATCGCCGCGGACGATTGCGGTGACGAGGCCGGCGTCGATCTTTTCCCAACCGACAAGGCGAACGTTCGCGGATTTCACCATTGCGTCGGCAGCTTCGATCATCGCCACCAGGCCACGACATTCGACCATTCCGAGTGCTTCAGGCATCAGCGACCCTCCAAGTGAGTGCTTAGTATAATATAGGTCCTATCGGTCCTATTCTTAAATTTAGTTTCGCAGCGAGTGTATCGGCGCCGGAATTCGACCGCCGCGACGAATAAAGCCCGCACAAGAGAAAGCGCTCACCGGCATGATCGGCGCGCTTCCGAGCAAGCCGCCAAACTCGACCATCTCACCAACGTCGCGTCCGGGAACTGGAATGATCCGCACCGCGGTGGTCTTGTTGTTCATCACTCCAACCGCCATCTCGTCCGCGATGATCGCGGCGATTGTTTCCGCGGAAGTCGAACCCGGAACCGCAACCATGTCGATCCCGACCGAGCACACGCTGGTCCATGCTTCCAGTTTCGCGAGTGACAACGCTCCGAGTTGCGTTGCTTCGATCATGCCTGCGTCTTCCGATACCGGAATAAACGCACCACTCATCCCGCCGACAGAACCACTGGCCATCGCGCCGCCTTTTTTAACTGCATCGGTGATCAACGCGAGCGCCGCGGTCGTGCCGTGAGTACCGGCGCGTTCGAAACCCATCGCTTCGATGATGTTGGCCACTGAATCGCCGGGCACTGGCGTCGGCGCAAGTGACAGATCGATGATGCCGAACGGGATTCCGAGTCGCCGTGCGGCTTCCCTTCCCACCAACTCGCCAGCACGCGCGAGCTTGAACGAGAGTTTCTTGATCGTCTCCGCGAGATCCTGTAGCGGCAGATCTCGATCAGCGTGCCGCACCGCATGATGGACCACGCCTGGACCAGACACGCCGACGTTAACAACGGCCTCAGCTTCACTAACACCATGAAAAGCTCCGGCCATGAAAGGATTGTCTTCGACTGCGTTCGCAAAACAAACAAACTTCGCACACGCGAGCCCGCCATGATCGCGAGTTCGCTCGGCGGCATCTTTGATGATCCGTCCAACATGGCCCACGACGTCCATGTTGATGCCGGCGCGCGTCGTCGCTGCGTTGACCGAAGAACACAAGCGCTGAGTGTTGGAGAGTGCGGCGGGAATCGAATCAAGAAACTGAATCTCTGAAGGAGTCGCGCCTTTCTGAACGAGTGCGGAGTAGCCGCCGATGAAATCCACACCGACTGTTCCGGCAGCGTCGTCGATCGCGCGCGCAACCTGCACGAGATCGCCGCGCAATCCTTCAGTTATCAATGAAACCGGCGTTATCGAGATGCGTTTGTTCGCGACTCTAATCCCAAACTGTTCACCAATCTCATCGACTGTCGGCACCAGACGCGCCGCGAACTTGCGAATCTTGTCACCCGCTTTTTGGGCCACACCAGCGATTGAATCGCTCGCGCAATCGAGCAAACTCAGACCAAGCGTGACCGTGCGCACGTCGAGATGCTCCATCTCGGTCATCGCGACAGTTTGAAGAATCTCGGCCTGGGTGTATTCCATCTATCCGATTACTTTGCTGGCAATGAGCAGCACAAGGAACAGTATGAAGAACGCAGCCGCAACCAGGAGAAAGCGCAGGCTCGGATCGTACGCGGCCTGATCGATCATCACGCTGGAGACCTTTCGTATGTGCTCCACTCGAGCTTTGACTGAATGATCCGCTGGTCTGTGCACGATTACGGGCGTCGCCGGCGTTGGTGTTGGTGTGCTTTCCAGCGCTGGCTTGTCAACCATCGTGTCAGCCGCAGCGATGTTAGTAGTGGCCGATGAATACTCGGGAATTGCTCTGCCACACTGCGGGCAGAACATCGCGCGCTCGCGCACACTCACGCCACAGGCAACACAACGACGTGCAATTTCCGGCTCTGACATACGAAGTTTATATCCGATGCATCGCGTTAAAGAGATCTTCGCGTTGCGCGTAGATGCGAACGCCGAGCTTCTCGCCTTCCAAACGCAGTCGATCTTTCAACTCGGCAGTGCTTTCGCGTGCGCGCGAGGTGTCGGCGATGATCACCATCGCAAATTTTCCCTGCACCACAGTTTGATTGATGTCAATGATACTGCAACTAGCTTCGGCAAGAATCTGAGAAACACCGGCGACGATGCCCGGGTGGTCCAAACCGAAGACTGAGATCACCATCCGGTCTGACGAACCTTCAGCCCCACCCAACTGCGCCGCGCTCCCATCGATCGTTGACGACGAGCTGGAAGCCTTTGCCGTAGTCCGTACCTGATCATAAATGTCGGTGACTAGCTGTTCGACTGTCGTGTCGTCAACCGTACTTCCCAAGCGGTCGTAAACCGCTCGAGTGATTCGATAAATCAGGTCTTCATTAGCCATTGGAAGGTGGGATCAGGGATGGTTTGGTTTAAGGTCTGCCATTTTCCTGTACGAGTCGGCGGGCCGCTTCGCGCATTTCATCCGAGAGTGTGTCATTGATATCAACGCGATCGACGATACCGACCACCGCTGCTTCGATTGACATGTCCTGGTTTCCGATCGCCGACCTTGCAGCCTTGCCGAACGCGCACATCACCATTTCGCCTGTGCCTGCGCCGAGTCGATCGGCAACGACGACGATGTTGCGAGTCGGCTCTTTATCGAGATCGTAGGGATGCACAATCAGGAATCTGACGCCCTCGAGATCGGGCGTCTTCTTGGTCGACCAAACTGTGCCTACGACTTTTGCTAAGAACATTTTTTAGCCACAGATTACGCGGATTAGACTTTTGCAAAAACTTCCGCCGGATCGCCGATGTCACGCGCTGACGGTGTAATGATCGTTCGCGCGTTGACGTAGATCTTCTCGCCTTTCTGAATTGCGCGGCGCACGTCGTCTTCGCTTACAAACTCGACCGCTTTTGAACCATTACTTGACGGCGGAGTTGGCTTGCTCACGGGTGGTGGCGGTGGTGGTGTAGCCGGCGCCGTGTACATGCTTCCCGCTTCACTCTCGATCACCGGCGGTGGCAACGGCGAACTCGGTGTTTCGACACGCTTGCCCGCAAGGAAACGATCCACGATCGCGACAATCTCCTGACGGTCGATCTTGCCACCTGCGACTGCGGGTTGCTTTACGGCCGCTGCTGATTGTGCGCTGACTACGGGGCGCGTGCTCTTAACTGGTCGCGTCTCAAAAGCAACGCGCTTAATGTCCATCAGATGAAGTGGCGAGACGTTGTCAGACGTCACATTTCCGCCCCACGATCCGCAACCAAGTGTCATTGACGGTGGTAACGCAGTCGAAAATCCAATCGCGCCGTGCGTCGTCGGCGTATTCACAGTGATGCGCGACGCCGGCATCTCGGCGCCAAACTTCACCGCCGCTTCGCGCGAACGCGTGTGAATGCCGGCCGTGTGGCCCATGCCACCATAGTGCAACACTTCCTGCGCGCGCCTCGCGCAACCTTCCAAACCGTCAACTACATAAAACGCGAGGATCGGCGAAAGCTTCTCCAACGACAAGGGATAATCACGTCCGACACCCGCGACGTCAGCAAGCAAACAACGCGTTCCCGGCGGCACCGTCAAACCCGCCATCTTCGCGATCACTTCAACCGACTTACCCACGACCGCCGGATTGAGTGACCGCTGCGGAGTCGCAACTACTTTCCCGAGTTGATCGGCTTCAGCAGCGGAAAGAAAATGCGCGCCCTGAAGTTTGAACTGTTCGCGCACTGCCTGCTCGACCGGCGCATCGCAAATCACTGCCTGCTCCGAAGCGCATATCGTTCCGTTGTCAAAACACTTGCCTGTCAAAATATCCTGCACGGCTTTCGGAACATCCGCAGTTCGCTCAACACACACCGGCACGTTGCCTGGTCCAACTCCAAACGCCGGCTTGCCTGACGAATACGCCGCGCGCACGAGTCCAATGCCTCCCGTGGCGAGGATCACGGCAGTCTGCTTGTGCTTCATCAAGGTTTCGGTGCCTTCGATCGTCGCAGTTGACATGCAACCGATCGCGTCGGCAGGCAACCCCTCTTTGACTCCGGCGTCGCGCATAACGCGCGCCGTCTCGCTGATACATTTCGCCGCGGACGGGTGCGGCGATAGGACGACAGTGTTGCGCGATTTAATCGCGATCAGGATTTTGAAGATCGCGGTTGAGGTTGGATTAGTGGACGGAATGATGCCCGCGACAACTCCGCGCGGGCTGGCAATCTCTACAACATCCTTTGACTCGGAAACAACACCCTTAGTGCGCAGGCCGCGGAAATAGTTCCAGACGTCTTCAGCAGCGAAGCGATTCTTCTCTCGTTTGTCGTCAGCGACGCCGTAGCCGGTTTCTTCGACGGCCATCGCACCTAATCGCGCCGCATCAGCCAGTGCGGCCTTCGCCATCGCCTCGCAGATGCGATCGATCTTTGCCTGATCGAATTCCGCCACCTGCGCCTGCGCTCGATGCGCCGCCTCAACCAGATCACGCGCTTGCTGTACTGAAACTAGATCCTTATCGACGGACATAACAAACTCCAGACCTTATCCACAGATTACGCAGATTAACTGAAAATAATCTGTGTATCTGTGGATAAAATAAACGGACTATCTCGCGCGTTCTTTATTCGCGTCGCGCGTGCCCGCACCTAGCGATCGTCCCTGATCGCCCTGGCCCAACTGTCCGCGCGTGCCGCCACCCTGAAGAGCCTGTTCATCTGGGCTCAATCCAGTGCGTCCATTCACGGGCAGCACACGTTCGACTTCAGCATGCGGACGCGGAATCACATGTACACTGATCAATTCTCCGACTCTGCGCGCTGCTGCCGCACCTGCATCTGTCGCCGCTTTAACCGCACCAACATCGCCGCGCACAAAGATCGTTACATAGCCCGCGCCGATGTACTCCTTTCCGAGCAGTTGTACGTTCGCTGCTTTGACCATCGCATCGGCGGCCTCAACTGCACCCACGAATCCTTTGGTCTCAACCATTCCGAGTGCTTCAAGGGGCATCTCATTGTCCTCACTTTTGTCTATTGTAGAGATTAAAAGCGACTGTATCGGGTCACTGTGGCGTCAACGTACCACCGCGAGCGACAAGAAGCAAGAGACGCAGATCTTTTGCGATACAAAAGTTTGACACCGTTTAGCAGCGCAAGCTATAGTGCAGAAAAAGTGGGAGTTGTACGCATCATACAAGCGGCGCGCTGATAGACCTGGGGTAACACATTCCACCAACCCGACGCCAGGATCGAGCGATTGGAGATGGCAGCGAGTATAGGCGAACAATTGCGACTCGCCCGCGAGGAGCGAGGTATCGGCCTGCGCGAAATCTGCGATCAAACACGAATCTCCGTCCATTATCTCGAAGCCATCGAGGCCAACGACTACAAGCGTCTGCCGGGAGGTGTGTTCAATCGTAGTTTTATAAAGGCGTACGCGAAGTGTGTAGGTTACGACGAGCGTGAAGCGATTGAGGGTTACACGCGTTACTTGCGTGAACATGGCGAGTCGTCCGACGAGATCAACACCACGCCGCTGCAATCGAAAGTCTACACAGACACGCCGGCCACACGTTCACCAGTGCTGACCGTCGTTCTCGCCATATTGATTCTCGCGGTGCTGACCGCAGGCGCGCTGGCTGCGTTACACTGGTTCCAGAAACGCGCGGCAGTTACTCCCGCCGCCGATCAAGAGAAAATCCAGTTAACTATGTATAATGACCTCACACCGAAAACAAACGATTTGACGCAGTGCTGTTAAGCCACAAAAAAGCACAAGAGACACAAAATAGAGAACCCGTTCTGATCTGCTGTTTTGTGTTTGTGTGCCTTTTTGTGGCTAACTCTATTTGAGGAGTTCTTTACCCAGACATGATTACATCTGACATTTACGAAGGACTGACCTTCGACGACGTACTTTTAATACCAGATCGTTCCGACGTTCTACCTTCCCAAACCGATACATCAACGAGCTTCACGCGAAACATCCGGTTACAGATTCCCCTCTGTTCCGCGGCGATGGACACTGTTACCGAAGCAGCGCTGGCGATCGCGTTGGCCCAACAAGGCGGCATCGGCGTCATTCACAAGAATTTGAGTATTGAACGCCAGGCGGAAGAAGTCGATAAGGTGAAGCGATCTGAATCCGGGATGATCGTTGATCCGGTAACGATTCGACCGGATCGCCCTGTGCGCGAAGCGTTGCAGGTGATGGAGCGATTTCACATCAGCGGCGTGCCGGTGGTTGATGAGTCGGGCCATCTCGTCGGCATCATCACCAATCGTGATCTTCGTTTCGAAACGAGGTTCGATATTCCGGTCGCAGAAGTGATGACGAAACAACCGCTCGTGACCGTTCCGGTTGGAACAACGTTGGAACAAGCGAAATCAGTACTGCAAAAACATCGCATCGAGAAGTTGCTCGTCGTCGATGACGACAAACATATAAAAGGACTGATCACCGTCAAAGATATTCAGAAGGCGATCAAATACCCGTCGGCCGCGAAGGATAATCTCGGACGGCTGCGAGTGGCTGCTGCGATCGGCGCCACTGGCGATTATCGCGAGCGAGCTGACGAGCTCGTCAAGGCGCGTGTTGATTGTCTTGTGATCGATACTGCGCACGGACACTCGTCACGTGTGATCGAAGCAGTAAAAGACATTAAGAAACGACACGCGGAAACAGATCTGATCGCGGGCAATGTCGGCACGACGGCGGGCGCGCAGGAATTGATTGAAGCGGGAGTCGACGCGATCAAAGTCGGAATTGGACCAGGATCGATCTGCACCACGCGAGTCGTGACCGGCGCGGGCGTTCCGCAGATAACCGCGATTTCGAGTTGTGTTAAAGCTGCGCGAGAGCGGAATGTGCCGGTGATTTCCGATGGCGGTGTGAAGTTTTCGGGCGACGTGGCTAAAGCGATCGCAGCCGGCGCTGATGTGGTGATGATTGGTTCGCTGTTCGCTGGAACTGAAGAAGCGCCTGGCGAAGTGATTTTGTTCCAGGGTCGTTCGTTCAAGAGTTATCGCGGCATGGGATCGCTCGGCGCGATGCGCGAAGGTTCTCGCGATCGTTACGCGCAGGACATGACGGAGAACGACGCGAAACTTGTCCCTGAAGGGATCGAAGGTCGTGTGCCGTACAAAGGCACGCTCGCGGAAATGGTGACTCAACTTGTCGGTGGTCTTCGTTCCGGTATGGGTTACACGGGTTGCCGCACGATCGGAGAGTTTCAGGAGCGTACGCGTTTCCTGCGCATCACCTCGGCAGGTCTGAAAGAATCACACGTCCACGACGTCATCATCACCAAAGAAGCACCCAACTACCGCCTCGAGTAAGCCCAGTAAACCGGCTTGGAACTAAGACAGCGGTAGCGGATGTGTTACTCGGAGCAGATTTAGGGTTGCCGTTCTCGTCAAAACAAGTATTGGCGATGGTGATGAAATCTTTGGAGTTGGTGAATCCGTAATCTTCACCGTACCAAAGTTCCAGAGAACGGGTTTTCTCATCGAGCCCTGCGCGTGACAGGCCGGAATACCGATTGAACCATTGAGCACAGCTTCCGTTCGTCACCCTTCGCTGGACATACCAGTGTAGAAGCTTGTTGAAGATCGAAGGATTTAGTGCTTCGTTGAGATGATCGGATATCAAGGGACGCAGAAGAACTTCCCTCATTCTTACCTCGGCGTTGAAAGCCCATAATCCATTCTTGAGGACGAGAATCGGAGGTGTTTTTATTCGAGAGTTTCGGTCTTGCGCCAGCCCCTGGTAGAACTTCATGCCGGCATAATTTGCAGCCAAATCTGCATTCGAATAAACGCCGCTGCTCAAGAACCCGTAGATTGTGGCTTCAGTCTTTTGTCCCCATTCAACAGCTTTGCGGCGCGCTTCATCCGGCGTCGCTCCCTCGGCCAGCGCGCGATTGTAGATTTCGTAATAGGTGTATCCCTGCTGAAAAATGTGGCCGATTTTGTCAATGCCAAACTCTGAACCATAAAGATTTACTGTCGGGCTGAGCGTAATGTGGTCCAGGGGCCAGGCGAAAAAAATCGATTTCCAAAAAACTACTTTGTAGCGTGCTGGCTGATCCTGAAAGGGGTTCTTCTGCATCCAGGTTTCCATGATCGAAAACGGAGGAATTCCTGCGCCCAACTCGTCATAAGCCGCACGCGCTACCGCCTCGTTAGAACGGAGATATGCGAGTTTGACCTTTGCCTCTGCCGCATTACAAGAGTTTGCCTTCGGCTGAGCAGACTGCTTCAGACATGACTCGCTGTTCACAATCTGAGCGTTGAGCTTGTCGATTGCTTCATGCAGCTTCTGCTCGACATGATCTGAGACTTCGTCACCGATGTCGGCAAGAGAAATTGGCGGAAGTTCATATTGATCTGTCTCAAAGGCTTTAACCGTGAAGGTGTGGCAGAGCAGGGCAAGGGACAATACAAGCAGGCCTGTGTACCGCTGGAGTCGAATCACGAAAATCATTTTTTGACGACTTCTTTTCATGGTTGCAAAGAGCCTGCGCGGCCAAACCGCACGTTGAAATTGGTCCTCGGGACGGATGATCGGAAAAGCAACATGCACAGGCCGATCCCCGCCAACATAAGGCATCCGTACTGGGCAGCCGTCAGGTCCCAGTAACGTAGATCAGAACCGGAAAGATCCGTGGCCCGCAAAAAGTCCAGTCCAAAACGCAGCGACCCATAAATCAGAAACATCGTGCCAACATAATCGCCAGGCCCGCATCGATTGCGTCGCAGAATCATTGTCAATGGAATCAGGACCAAAATGACCGCAAGGAATTCGTAAAACCCGAGATTGTGACGTGGACCCGAGGGATAGTTGAAGGCCAGGAAAAAAGAGGTAAGTGTGCCGAGGTGATCGTGAGCCAGGGTGCAGCCCAGCCGAACGAACGCCCACCAAAATACGAAGCCCTCGACCATAACGGAGAGGTGGGGAATGCACGGCCGGCGACGACGCTTAAGGTAAACGCAAAGACCCGCGAGCCCTCCGAAGACCCCTCCGATGGAACTGAGCCCCGTAAAGACTCTGAGGTAAACTGTCCAGCCTTCTGTCCTGAGTATTTCGGGTTGATAAAAAAGAACCTCGACCACATGGGCGCCAATAAGTCCTACCGTAAATGCGCAAATCAGGGCGCCTTTCATTTCTTCACCAGGTATTTTTAGATCCTCGGCCCTGCTCATCATGATCCGGTAGACGATAATGATTCCGAGAACAAGGAGGACGCCGAAAGGGTGCAGGTATACCGAACCGAATAAATGAATCGAAGGAATAGTGAAGTAAGGAATCATGATTTCAACCCCTAAAGCTTCAAAGCGAACTCTCTCGTTTATTGACGGCGACGTAATGACGCCGCGAGACGACAGTCAACCCATTGCGACGCGACACGACTTCGAGGCGACGCACCTCGCCTTCAGGTGCATCTGTCACCGGTAGTTTTGGTTTGTATGTAAGAACGTACTCCGAATCGATTAGCCGCGCAGTGGCTGCTCCATCGGCGATCATTTCATCGAAGG
>DATEWS010000419.1:0-3142 GCA_035257785.1 Pyrinomonadaceae bacterium | reverse complement strand
TCGAAATTGGCAACACGCACGCGCTCTACACGATGAACATCCTCACGTTCAGATGGAGCAATTTCAAATCGCTGATGCCGGTTGGACATCTGAAACCACGTCGCTCGTGGTAGCGGCTCCGCTCAACGCTGCACAGATTGATGAATGGGTCGCAGTGCAAAAGGTACGCTTTTCACTGATTCTCGATCTTCGTGGTAACGCAGCCGCCGATCCGATTCATTCCAATCAGCCGGTGATGAACTTGCCTGAGCTTCTTTCATCACTTCAGCAGGAGCGACAGCGAATCGCGGAGCGAGTGAACAGTGCACGCGACGAAATCAGAGTTTTCGCGTGCGAACGTTATCGAGAACACTCTTTGGCGCGAAAGTCACTTGCACCCTTGCAGCAAAACGGCAGACCGAGCGTAAAGGTCACCTTATCGTGGAAGATGACCGCCGTACGCTCTGCGGATGGCTTCCATCTGCTTGCGGTCACGAGCATCCCGAGCTGCGTCTGGGACGTGTTCAATGTCTCTTTTGCGCTTCGTGGCCTTCCCAATATTTCTGGTCAGTTTGAGCGGTGCAACGCTATCAACGGACTTATCCGACACCGGACGGAACCGCTCATATAATTTACGTTGCATCGGATTCATCTGATTTATCAGCACCCAGGCTCGAGATTCAGTTTCCTTTCGATCGGGCTTTAGCGCGGCTGCGAGTATTGCCGGGGAAGGTTTTTTCGATGCTGGTGGCCCTGTCCAACGAAGGTGCAAGACGCCATTTATCCTTTCTCGGAGACTGGCTTTCGGAAACCCAAAAGTCACTGCGGCTCCCTGTTTCGGAATAAGATCAACTCTTGGGCCAGCCCCTCCCAGTCCACGACATAAAAACTCTCGACTCACTTCTTCAACCGCAGTTGCTCCTGGCCATGGCAGCGTAAAAGTAAATTCATTGATCGAGTCAGCCAAAGTTTCCGAACCGGAACTGCAATAACCTTCATTGCCCCAGTTGCGCACGAAAAAAGCCCACGCATCGTCGTCTTGAGTTCCTCCAAGGTGGATGGCGAGAGCGAGAACCGGGTGCAACTCGCTTGAACAATTGTGCGCACAATCGAGACCAAACACCCCAAAGGCGATCGCGTCTTTTCCGTGGAGCATGGCGCGTGCATCATCCTGACCGCGGTCGACGGCATCGTGAAAAGCCTGCCACCAGGAGGTGTGAAAGTGATCAATGGTTTCGTCTGAATCGAACTCCAATTGCAGACCACCAGGATTACTGTTGGTCAGTCCTGCCGCGTTTGGTGTTCCCATGATCAAATTGTAATCGTCATCATCGGAAGAATGGTCCAGCCATTCAATAGGTCCGGTGAAGGTGGCGCCGGTGAAGTTGACGTGACCCGGAAACCAGACGTGTTTAAATATTGTGTCAGGGCACTTGGATGAACTCGCATCCGTCCAACTCCTGCTCGAGGTGCAAAGGCCCATTCCCCAGGGTTCTAATCCCGGGCATTTATACGGATCCGGCAACGCCGGGCTAGTTCCCGTTTGCGCACCCCATTTTGGGTTAAGAGGCCAACCATTGATATCAAGGCCTTCGACCACGAGATCAAACGGAAGCGCCTCGACTGGACGTGCAGGTGGTGACTCTAAAAGGACTGGCAGCATCGAAACAAGCAGAAGTAAAAAAGACAAAAGAGCGACCTTTAGCACTGGGAGACCCTCCTTCCGGGAAAGTGGAGCAGGTTGTCAGAGATTGGCTAATAAAAGCGCGCTCAACTTCGAAGAATTGTTTTGTTGAAGGATAAAAGTTTGTCGAAGAGATGTAGGTCCACATCTCTTCGACGAACTTAGAAACAGAACACTAGAACTTTTCACTAGTCGCCTGGAATTGCTGGCAAGAACTTTCCGTACACACGGCCAAGCTGGTCCACATACAGTGTTCTCCTGCCCAGCTCAACGCGCCAGAATGGATATGAACGAACATGCGTAATTTCGCCGGCTTCGAACATCAAATCAGCAGCTACATCTCCGAGATCCTTCACGCTTCTTTGCAAGGCTGAGGCAACAACGGCCAATGCCTCATCACGAGTCAAGTAGCGAATGGGTCTACCAAACGTCGTAACTTCCTCAAATGCACCTGTGTAAGCATTCACCAGGACAGACGCGCGAGCTGATCCGCGTTCGGCGAAGTCGTTAGACAATGCAAACGGGACAATGTAGTAGTGCGGAGCGGTCTTCACTCGTTTGCTCACGCCTTCGCGGACAAGCAGTGGCTCCATTGAACGAATGTCCTCGCGAAGAAGAACGTGGTGTCGTTCCTGCTTCTCCGAACGAAATTGTCGAAGCCATTCTTCAGCCGACCTGCGTGCCTCTTCCGGCTTTATAATGTTATCGCCCGTCCGCTTCACGCGCTTCACTACCACTCGACCTTTTTCCAACGGGGGTTCAACCACGGCAACATACTTACCGAACCAGGTCCCCGAATACATTATGTCACCATTCCAGGGACCGTTGAACCATTGTGATGCCGTGAATGTTGTGCTCGTACCAACGTTGTGCGGTTCAGGATCATTGACAGAGATGTTCTGAAGCACGGGACTGCTTCCGGAAACAGGTTCCACATCAGTCACGTAGCCGACAATATTTATCCAGTGACCGCCGCGATTGATTAAAACCGGGCTAGGGAAATGGCGGATGTTCATCCAAAACAAAATATCGAAAAGCACGGTATCCCGGCTGGCATCGGCAAACTCGGACCAATGGACACCAGCGGGATTACTCAGTGAGTTCATACAAGCAGTCAATCCATGTGGATCAGTCGCCCAGGCCGAGTCTCCTGGGAGCGTGCTGTTATTGGCTTGTATTACGTTCCATACATCATCCTGATCGTAGAACAGGCGATCAGACGGATTCGGGTAACCATTGCGAGCCATCTGACCACAGGCTGCTCCGCAATAATTGCACTGCTCCTGCCCATAGAGCGGCACATTCCCGCTGATATCTAGTGTGTACATGATTTGCTCCTTTCATTTACTGTTCGCAACGCGATATAGATTGGCGCGACCTTGTTTGCCGATCAACTCGATCATTTTTGTGTGTCGTAAACAATAGGCCATCTTCTGGGCCAGGTCCATGCGAGTGGCTGCGATAGTAGCGAGATCTTTT
>DATEWS010000418.1:0-8861 GCA_035257785.1 Pyrinomonadaceae bacterium | reverse complement strand
GGGCTGCGCTTGATTCAGCCGTAGTTGGCGTTTGCGCAGCCAGCAGCGACGCAGTTATCAGGATGAGAGTGATGGCAGCGAATGAGGTAACGATATACTTGCGCGCAGATCTCAAGCCGTGCATTTGCTTCTCCTTCTTTGCATGTGCTTAACGGCGACATTTAAAGGACTGGGATCAATGTGAACCCGGAAACTTCTCGAGGAAGGTCAAAGAAAATTTTTAAAGCTGATGTCGACTGTGACCAGTCGAGTGAGTACGACCCTGATTGATGACAAGATGCAGCGTAGTTCTGTTAACCATCCGTGTCAAGAAAAATTCCTTGCATGTTGTTGTCGCGCGAGTCTTTGCGAACTGTTACTGCCGGGCGGCAGCATCCGCAATCAATTCCACGAGCTGCGTAGGTGCTGAAAGTCCGTAAGCTCTGGTCCAGTAATCGGCAGTGTCATTGCCGATCATGATCATCGGCGTGTGATCGTTTTTGTTAGTTACGGCTACGCCGAGGCCCTCGAGCAATGAATCGATCTCGCCTTTGTCTCCGGTCACGAACGTCCAGCCTGGTCCGGCGTGAAATTTTTCGGCGAAGGCGTGGAGTCGTTCGGGAGTGTCGACAGTTGGATCGACGCTGATTGAGACCAGTTGCAACCGCAGTCCGCGTTCAGCAGCGTTTTGCTGCACTTTGCGGAACGTTGCGGTGAGTGGCGGACAACTGGCGGTGCAAGTGGTGAAGATGAAGTTGATGGCGACGATTCTGCCTTTGACGAGGTCCTTGTAGAAGTTGAATTGATTGCCGTTTTGATCGTAGACGTGAACGTTTGGGATCCTGGCGGAAGAAAACAGTTTTGTGTCCGGCGTGATTTCGTCATTATCTGGAGGAGTAGCCGAAGGAGTTGGACTCGGACTCGGTTCTGGTTTGACCGGTCGCAGTTCCATGCCGCACTTCGGACAGCGTCCGGGCTTGCTTGAGGTTACATTCGGGTGCATCGGGCACGCGTAGACGACCTTCTTCGCGGCCGGCTTTGGACGCGACGGTCGCTGCGTCTGAGGAACCACCGCAATCGGAAGAATCAAACAAGCAATGAGGCAAAATATTCTTAAAGCCATAATTCCCTTTCCTTGTTATAGGCCATAGCGCCGAGGAGTAGCGAACCAGCGTGAAGCTCCACGGGACAAGCCCGTGGCATCTATTTTTCAATCCCAACCCAGCCGCTGACCGGCTTTAGTTTTTTCTCCTTCAGGTCGATCACGAGCACGTACGCGCCCATTGCGCCGATCCGACGATTCGGTCCGAACGTTAGCACTGGCGTCAGCCCGGTCGGAAACTCATATAGTCCCTCGAGAGTTTGGATCAACTTCTCGCGACTCAAATCCTTGCCGACGCGCTTCAACGCCTCAACCAACACTTTCGCACTGCTGTACGCTGTGACTTGAGCCGCCAGATATTTCTGCGGCAAGTTATACTTCTCAGCGAGTGCGCGAAACTCTTTCAAACCATCTACCGACTGATCTTCAGGAGACGTTGGCACGGTCACGAAGATCTTCCCATCAAAACCAACCGGCGCATCGAAAATCGCTCCACCCGCGCCACCGCCCTGCAACAGAATCAGCGGAAACCAGCTGACCTTTGCCGCTTCCGTCATGAAGGCCAGCGTCTCCGCCGAACTACCTATGACGAAAACTGCAGCGGGGTCGTTTTTTCGCACCTCGTTGACGTACCCGGCGGCATCCAAATTCCCGCCCTCGTACTCATAAACCGTCTTCTTCAACGATTCCTTTTCACACTGCAACTCGATACCGTCGACAATACTCCGATTTAACCCGCTACGGTGATACATGACTGCGAGCCGTCTGTCTTTGAAGTCTCCTCTCTGTTTGAGGAAACTCAACAGCGCGCGTGCCTGTCCACTATTGCCGGACAAGAGATAAAAGATCTGACGGTTCAATGGCGTTCCCGGCTGCGGATCCAGTGTCAATGGACCAACTAGAGGAACTTCCAGGTTGGCAAACACCGGAATCAGATCTCTTTCCGCGCCCGCAAGAAACGCGCTCGTCATCACAAACACTTGCTCGTCGTTAATTAAGCGCTCGATGTTTGCCCTGCCCGTCTCACTCACTTTCAGTTGTAGCCGTCGATTGTAAACGCCGCCCTGAAAATTCACTTCGGCAAAGTACGCGTTGACGACGTCTTTCACCACCTGGCCCATCTCAGCAAGTGGACCGCTCGCGGGTAACGATGTTCCGATCGTTACTTGATTCTCAGTGATACCCGGATCGAGATCTGTTCCGAGACGTTTGAGATAGACGACAAGATCCGCGAGATCTTCCTTCGACATCTGATAACGCGGCATCGCGTTCAGCAGTTTGTTGCCGGCCGGATCGACGCCGCGTGTGATCGCGAGTTCAAGTCCGCGCGCCGTATAAGCCGGATGCTTGCGTCCGCTGGAGTGCGTGATGCCGTAAGGTTTTGTCAGCGCTTCCCAGGTGATATTCGAAGGATCGATGCCGCCTTCGGACTTGCCCTGACCTGCCATCCCGTGACAGTTGGCGCAGGTCATTGAAGTGCCGGGCACCTCGAGCGATGAGTCACCGATGTAAGCGAGAATATCTTTACCCGACTTGCTGCTGCCGAGCAGGTAGATCTGCTTGCCGCGACTCTCCTGCGGCGTCAGGGTCGTTTGCGCGTACGCCGAACCAAAAACCAGCAGGATCGCAAAGGCGCCGCGGATGACACCGAATAAAATCCGGATTTCATTCCGTGACATCCGTGGCTCACTCTGGCGTGGGTTTATCGTTGATGACGCTATCGACAACCTTGATCAGCTCTTCGCTTTTCGCGAGCCCAAAAGCTTTCTTCCAGAGCCCGGTTCGTTCGTTGCCGATGATGAAGATGTTCAGATGATCCTGCTTGTCGTCGACAAACTGACCGAGCTTCTTGAGCACGAAATCAACGTTCGCTTTGTCGCCCGTAAGAAAATACCAACCGGGGCGCGCGTTCAGTTTTTTCGAATAAGCCTTGAGGGCTGGAGGCGTGTCGACAGTTGGATCGACACTGATGGAAAGAATGTACGCGTCTTTGCCGAGCCTGTCGCCGAGTGCTTCCTGCACTTTCTCGAGGTTGCGATTCATCGGCAAACAACTTCCCTGACAGGTGGCGAAAAACGAGTCGATAATAACGGTCTTGCCTTTCAACAGATCGCTCTAAAAGCGCATCTTCTCGCCGTCCTGATTAATGAGAACAGTGTCAGTGAAATACTTTTGCGCGGCTGATGGTTCCGGTTCCTGCGCTTGAAGTTGAATCACTCCGAACACAAAAAATAACGCGATGAGTGCAGTTAGCTTCATAGATCCTCTGTGCGGCTTAATTCTTTACCGCCTGAATAGTCAGTGGTGTCGACTGATTGAACTGGAGTCCAAGCGAGGCGCTCTGGAAGAACACATAGTACACGCCTGCGCTGGGCGGAACAAAACTCGTTTCGTAAACGCCTTCGCCGATCGGTTTCGCGAGGTCGCGTTGCTGCCAGATGCCGGGCGCGAGAAACACGAGCACCCTCAGATCGTTGAGATCAGTTTTAACCTTTCCGGTCTTCGAGTCGATAACTTTAAAGCGCACGTTGAAGCGCGCACCGGCGTTCGCGACCGCTTCTTTCACGAGTGGTTCGATCTTGATCGCTGTCTCGATTTTCCTGGGCGCGTTCGGATTCTCGGCGACAGTTATCTCGAAACAGTTGATCAAACGAGGTGAGTCAAGCAGAAACGCGACGTCGTATTGACCGGGCGTGTTGAAGCGCACTGTCGTGCTGTAAACGCCGCGTTCCGTTTCGCGCAAGCTGTTGTCCATCACGAGCAGCGCGCGCGGATCGCGTTTGTAGTTTTGAAAACTGCCCATCGGCGCCGCCATGCCTTCCGTGTAGTAGTAGATCATCTTGTCCGCAGGATTCGCCACGAGCACCGCGCCGTCTTCAGGAGCAGGAACGATCGCGGCTGCGTGCGAACGTGAAGGGGACTCCGCAGGCGCGCGCTGTCCAGCCGGAAACTTCGTGACTGCCGCTTCCTTGCCGATATCTGACAACCTGATCATCGTCACGAACTCGCTGCCGGTCGATCGAATGTAGGCAAATTGCTGAGTGAAACTGATCTGATCTGAACCGGGCCCGACGGGCACTGTTTGGATGAGGCGGTTTGAAGAGAGATCGAAAACATAAACTTTGCTTTGCTGCGGGTTAAGTGCAAATCCGTAGTGACCAGATGTTGGCACGCCGATGACGCGAACACCCCGTTCCGTTTGAATGCGAGCGACGATATCACTTTCCTGACCGCCGATTGCCACGATCGTTCCGTCACCTTCGTTCGCCACATAAGCAGTTTGACTCAACGACGAAAAAGTGATTGCTGACGGATTTGAACCGACTTTGATTTCCTTCGACAGTGCGAGCTTGCGGATGTCGATCACGGAGAGCGTTCCCGCGTCGGTATTAGTAAGGAAGGCGAGACGGTCGTCGTCGCTAAACGCGATGTCGTGTGGCCCGGCGGCCGTTGTTAACTGCGCCGCGACTTTGTTTGTTGAGGTGTCGATAACGGTCACGCCGCTATCGTTTCCAACCCACAGATAGCGGGCATCGTGTTGCAGCGCTACGCGCGTTGGAGCGTTTCCGGCGTCGATATTTGCGATCACTTTCCAGGTGGGAATGTCGATCACAGCCACTTGATTGACCTGAGGCATCGAGACGTAGAGTCGCTTGTTATCCGAGGTAAAAACCCAGTCGTCACCAGAACTCTTCAGTGGAATGAGCGTGTAGAGTTTGCTGCCGCCGAAACCTGATAGCGGATCGATCACGGAGATGTTGGGTTCATTATTTAGTGCGAGGATGAGGTAAGCATTGAGATCGATAGTGGGACGTTTACTGAAACTCGGTTGCAGAAACGACTGCACTTTTTCGCGGCACTCGCGCGGCGACGGAGGTTCTTTTGCCTGGCGTTGATCGAGCCACGCGACCGGTCGCAGGTTCGTGAGCGGCACGGCGCCATTGTTGCCGGTGATCTTGAAGCGCACCGTCGCCTCTTCACCAGCGACAACCTGCTTCACGGCTTTGGTCGCCCGCGTCGCCGTGAATTCGATCGAGATACCTTGCGCGTTGAACGTCTGCGGTTTGTCTTGCGCGAAAATAATTGAGCACCAGCCGATTGCGAGGATTAGCAAGAAAAATGTCTTGAGCATCGACGGGATTATAAACGAAAAGGCGCGACAGCTTGGCCATCGCGCCTAATCTAATGTGGTCATCGTCCTCACCCCGACAACCACTTGTGATCGAAGGATTCACCAACGATCTAATTGCGGAGAACTATAGTCCCGTCGGGGCAGAAATGCAAATCGTATCCACAGATTACGCAGATTAAACAGAAAATCTGTGTGATCTGTGGATAACTACTTTGACAGCAAACTCCAAACCCACATCGTCAAAAACAGCCCATAAAACAACGCGAGCGCGACCAGCGCGAGGCGTCGCCAGAGCGGCGGACGCAGCGCCACCGGCAGCAGACGCGTGTTCACGTAGAGCAAGTGAATCGAGCTGATGATAAACACGATGCCCGCCATGTTTGCGCTCAGCGACAGCAGGATGATCGGCTGCGTCAGTCGCAGTGCGATGATTCCCCAAACTGAAATGATCGCCAGCACCGAATAGTAAACAACGCGCACATCGCCGCCGCGCCACGCGCGGATGCGTGCGCTGCCCGTCCAGAGAATGTCGGTGACCGCGCGTGTCATGCCTTCGAGTATGTCGAGTTGTGCCTTGAACAAAATCCAAACGCCGAGTATCGCGATCGCGCCGCCGAAGATCGCGCCTTTTTGCGTTGCGACTGCATGTGCCAACGCCGCCGCAATGCCGAGCCCACGAATGTCGCTGCCTGCGGGCACGAACGTCACGTAGAGCAACGCCGGCAACGCCATACCCAGAATGGCGCCCGTAAAGAAAACTCCCCACTGGTCCACACGAACGATTCTCCACCAGCCACGCCAGCGTTCAAGTGATTCCGCATTCGGCTCGAAAGTGCTTCCGGAGTGAGCGAGTGCGACTTTCTTTCCACCAACCGCGGCGGGAATAAAGCCGACGCTACTGCTCATGCCATAACCCTTGTCGCGTGCCCAGTTACTCAACGTCAGGTTCGCAACGCCACCGCCGCCCGCGTACGCTGCAAACGCGCCGAGCAGAAAGAAATCAGCACCCGCGGGCACGAATTGAAACGAACCCGTTTTCAGATCGAAGCCCGCGAAACCCACGAGTCCGGCCGCCCACGTCGATAGGGGCACGAACATGATTGCGAGTATGCCAAGTCCACCGATGATCGCCGCGATCATGATCCAGTTGAGATATTCGAGCGTGCGCTCGATGCGACGCCCGATCATCAACACCACGCCGCATAACAGAAACAGGCTAACGCCGATCGCATAGACCATTCCCGACTCGGCGGCGCCGGGCAAACGCTTCGTAAACAGAAAGAAGATCGCGCCCGCGGCCGCGCCGGCCCATCCCGGCCAACCCATCTGGAGAAAATAGAAGATGGCATAAAACCACGCCCAAAAAGTCGCGTGCGGGCGTGTGCGCATGAAACCGGTCATGATCGGCTCGCCTGTGGCCATCGTGTAACGCATCAGTTCGAGGTTGAGCAGTGTTTGGAGCAATGCAGCTCCGCCGACTACCCACAACAACGAGAGACCGTATTTCACAAACGCTGCGGGTCCAAGCAGGAATTCGCCACTGCCGATTGAGACGCCCAGCACGATCACGCCTGGTCCAATAGCACTAAACCAGCCGAGACCCTGCGGTCGCGGCGCCGGCGGTAAGTCGCCGTGTCGCCACGGATCGAGGCCGGAGCGTGCTTCCGGCGACACCGCCTCACTGACAGATTGTGTGCTCATGGTTCAAAAGGGCTTGCAGCATAATGCACTTGTGGTTTTCTTTGAACTGTTAGTATCGTTTTATTTCGCATGACTAATAGCACTCTTCCCATTCGTGTCGCCACGTCCGCCGATGCCGCTCGCATTACTGCGGTGATCAATGCTGCGTTTCGCATCGCCGAAGGTTTCTTTATCGACTCAAGTCGCATCACGGAGTCGGAAGTTGAAGAGTCGCTGGCGAAAGGTGACTTTCTGCTGGCTGAGAGTGGCGAAAAACTTCTCGGATGCGTCTACGTCGAGTTACGCGGCACGCGATCGTACCTCGGACTGCTGTCAGTCGACCCTGAGTGTCAGCAACGCGGAGTCGGATCGCTGTTGATGAACGAAGCGGAGCGATACTGCCGCGAGCGTGGCTCACAATGCATGGACATTCTCATCGTGCACCTGCGCGAGGAGTTGCCGTCGTACTACAAAAAGCGCGGGTATACGGAAAATGGCACGAGTCCGTTTCCCGCTGACGTCGAAACGAGGGTGCCGGTTCACTTCATCAACATGTCGAAGCCTTTATAGTGGGAAGCAAACAAGAACAAGCAGAAGTGCTATCGGTCGACGGGCGCGAAGTTCGTATCACGCATCCCGACAAGCCGTACTTCTCTTTAGAAACCAAACTCTCAAAACTCGAGCTCGTTCGCTACTACTTATCAATCGCGCCTGGCGCACTCGCGGGCATTCGCGATCGACCGATCGTTCTGAAGCGTTTCGTTAACGGCGCTGAAGGTCAGGCTTTTTATCAAAAGCGTGCGCCGGAAAATCGACCCGTATGGTTGCGCACTACGACGTTGTCGTTCCCTTCCGGTCGCGTTGCGGAAGAGGTTGTTGTTGACGATGCGGCGGGGCTCGCGTGGATCATCAATCTTGGTTGCATTGAGTTGCACCCGCATCCGGTGCGTTCGGCGGACCTGGACCATCCGGATGAGTTGCGCGTGGATCTCGATCCTGGACCAGGCGTCAGTTGGGAGAATGTTCGTCTCGTTGCGCTCGAAGTGAAGGCGCTGTTGGAAGAGATGTCGCTGGTAGGTTGGCCGAAGACGAGTGGTTCGCGGGGCATGCACGTCAATGTTCGGATTCACCCGCGCTGGAATTTCAGCGAGGTGCGCAGAGCGGCGGTGGCGTTGTCACGCGAGATTGAGCGTCGCCTGCCGAAGCTTGCGAGTTCGAAGTGGTGGAAAGAAGAACGGCACGGCGTTTTTCTTGATTACAACCAGAACGCGAAAGATCGCACGACGTGTTCTGCGTATTCGGTGCGCCCGCTGCCCGATGCGCGTGTGTCGACGCCACTGCGTTGGGATGAAGTAGCCGAGTGTGATCCTGCTGATTTCAACGTGCAGACAGTGCCGCAGCGTTTTAAGAAACTCGGCGATCCGCATTCAGAGATGGACGCACACGCAGGCTCGCTCGAAAAACTTCTCGAGCTTGCGGACAAGGATGAAGCCGCAGGTTTAGGCGACGCACCGTGGCCACCGCATTTCCAGAAGATGGAGGGTGAAGCGACGCGAGTTGCGCCATCGCGTGCGCGCTCGGCGACAAAGAAGAGCGCTGCGAAGCCGAAGCGAACGAGGATGCCGCTGATCGTTGTCGCTAATTCTCCTGACAAGAAAGCCGCGCTCGAAGGTTTGGAGCGTTGGAAGAAGAAGCATCCGAAAGTCGCGAAGCTGCTGGCGGTGGATGACGTCCTCGTGGATTCGATGCGCGGGCGTTCATCAACATGGACCAGAATCAGAGTCAACTTGCGAAATATTCCTGAGAAGCAGCGTCCCGCGCAGGAAACCCCTGACCCTGATGACGATCCGACACGCGAGTGGCGTGAAGCGCATCGCAAACGCGAGTAGCGGACTACGTTCGCGCTTTTATCCACAGATTACGCAGATTGGTTTAATAGAATCTGTGTAAGCTGTGGATAACTACTTA